>JBPYDQ010001105.1:0-3858 GCA_051986135.1 Terriglobales bacterium
AGCCGGGAAGGCGCGCGAGCTTAAGAAACCCGCCTGAGTAGGGTAGCGGTGTACGGGAGTTGAATCGGCAACAGCGAAGGGAGTGGAGAGGACGATGGAGCGATCAGCCTCCCCAGAACTGCACCATCTGCACTGACGAACGGCAGTTCGTGAACCGCACGGGCAGCAGTGGACGACTCACGCGTGGCTCAAGCGCTGGCCGACACGGTCCACCAGCCGAGGCAGCCATTTGGGCAAGGTTGCGCTCATATTCTAGCCTCATCGATAAACTAAGGCTGGCAGCGTGGATTACTCCATCGGGAAGAAGGGATTCATCCGCCGGAGAACAGTTAAGCGTCCTGTATCCGCTCCGCTGGTGGGACTCGTGAGACGGGCACTCCCCGTTTCTGTGAATTCCTATTTGTTTTTGCAAACTTCAGCATCAGCTGAAACATGATCGCCGGTATCGGCGCTAGGCTATAGCTATGGACGCTAAGTTTTCCCTCGCATCTACTGCAGCTCTCATTGCAGACCCAGGAAGAGCAGCCATGCTCACCTCCTTGCTGGACGGACGTGCGCTGGCTGCTGGTGAACTGGCGAGGGCGGCAAATGTTTCACCGCAATCGGCCAGCATGCACCTGTTTCAATTGCTCGAGGGTGGTCTCGTTAAGGTCGCCCAGGATGGGCGTCATCGTTACTACCAAATCGCATCTCCCGAAGTCGCCCATGCCGTCGAAGCTCTCGGGGTAATCGCGAGCCCACGCAAACGGAAGCCCCTCGGAGAAGGAGATCCAATCTGTTATGCGCGCACTTGTTATGACCACCTGGCCGGGACCATGGCGGTCAGCCTAGCTGAATCTCTCCAGCAGCGGCGATACCTGGTCGCCAGGATAGATAGCAACCGAGAATTTGATGTGACGGCGACAGGCCAGGAGTTTCTTATGCAGTGGCGCATCGATATAAATAAGTTGCGATCGAAAAAACGCAGCTTTGCACGCCGTTGTCTCGATTGGACAGAACGACGCGATCATCTTGCGGGGGCGCTTGGTGCCGCGATCTGTCAGAGATTTCTTGAGCTTCGATGGATTGTGCGCGATCGCAACAGCCGCATCGTGCGTGTAACTCCTTCAGGAAGACGCCACCTCGAGGAGTTGATCTATGTGCCTGCCACCGCGTGACAGTTCAACCTCCGCTGAAACATGTCAAGGGCTCGTATCTCTATCTTTAGTCTATGGACAATGCTAGAAAACTTCGAGATTGCGACGAAACTGAGTTCGTAACCATCCAGCCCAAGATTCTGTATTTCGGGACGCCGGTGGCGTTAATCAGTTCGATGAACCAAGATGGTTCGCCCAATCTTGCTCCCATCTCTTCGTTTTGGGCGCTCGGCTGGACGATTACGCTTGGCCTGCTCACGGAGACACAAACACTCAAGAATTTTCGGACCTGTCCGGATTGTGTCATCAATCTGCCGTTACCGGACATGTGGGAACAAGTCGAGCGTATTGCACCACTTACAGGACAAAACCCGGTGCCCCCGAAGAAGGTATCGCAATTCCGTTTCGAACCGGACAAGTTTCGAGCTGCTGGGTTTTCGACGATCCCAAGTGAGACCGTTGCCACCCCGCGAGTGTTGGAATGTCCAGTGCAGCTGGAGGCCTGCGTTCGAAAGATCCATGAACTACAGGGAGATGCTCGACTGCAGGATCTCGGCGGAGGAGCCGCGGTGGAAGTAGAGGTCAAGCGTGTTCATGTGAGAAAGGATTTCCTTACGCGTGGTCACTACATCGCGCCCGACAGGTGGCAGCCACTGATTTACAACTTCCGGCACTATTTTGGACTGGGCCAGGAGTTAGGGAAAACATTCCGCGCAGAAATCTGACGCGGAGCTCCCCTGCGCTTCCTTCGTCCATCGTGTGCGGGCGAGATGTTACCGCAAGTGCGTGTGTCATGAAAATGGAATACGCCGGTGTATCGCAAAAGACGACTTCCAGATCCCGATGGCCTGCTGGCATAGCAAATTCCATTGAAGCGTCCACGCACAACCGCCACTCAGGTAAGCACTGCATAGTAATGATGAAATAACTTTGATCTCCTGAGGTCCGCGATCGTAGCCGCACATCAGAATATCAGGCTGTCCGGCAGCTTCGCTGCGATCTAACCGGTTCACCAGCGCTGGCCGGACGGTTTCGTCCAACAGAAATTCCGTCAATCTGGCACGCGCTATGCAAATCACACTGTGTTACCGGCTGCGACTGAGTAGTGGAGCCGACGTGCGACTCGATAGTGGAGGAGTGAGAAAATGAGCCAAAACACGGTTTCGTTCGAGCAGGAACCCCGCATTGGCGAGTGGAATGAAAATGCGTTCAATCGGAGTTTCCGTCACGAAGTCGCGACCGCGGAGAATGTCCGTATTCATCCGGACCAGGTGCCTGCCCTGGAGCAGGATCATGGTTCACGCACCCGGATGCAACAGTTTCGTCGAACAGATCAAAGTTCCCCGTGTTCACCGCTTCGGCAAACTTGCCTAATGTCGCGAGATTTACCTCTTTACTCATAAAAGTAGTGCTCCCCTCTGGTGTATGAGATGTCGTCGCTCTTAAAGCGTGGCCAGTGACTCCAACAAGTTTAGGGCACGCCGATCACCGATGATTTGCGCAGCTCAGGATCTGCGGACCGCTCAGGTTGATCCAGCGTTCTTCGCCGGCGTTGGTTCTGATCTGAAGCGGCACGAACCGATCTGCATCGGGACTACGGAAAACGGGTTCCCAAAAACGGTCCTGAAGCTCCCAGATCTTGACCAGTCCAAGTCGGCCGTCCTCAACGGCTTGACCTCGTCCAGTTCTCAACGCTCCTACGACCACGCGATTCGCGAGTTCATTGACTGGTACTTTCGGAGCCACGCCTGGCTTTCAACAAGACCGTCATAACTCGATGTCGAATTTCGCTGGCGCAGCGTCATTACGCTCCCTCGATGATTCACCTTAGGCTGGCGGCCGTGCGCCGCTTGGCCTATCAGGCTTCAGACTGCGGCCTCTTGAGTGAGCCCTGATTTGGCTTCCGGAGTTCGCAGGGAAAAGGGGCGCTCGCCGGCTCGGCGTTCGCACCAGAAACTGGCTGACGGCCGAAGAAGGCAGACGCATAATCGGCTCATTTTGGTTCATCAACTCTAAGGCAGCGCAGGAACCGAGCCATGATCGCTGTTTCAATTGGATGCGGCCTCAGAAGGGCAGAGGCTGCTGTTCTGAAATTCGAGGATGTCCAACTCCGGGAAGAACATTGGGTGATTGCCGATCTGAATGGAAAAGGTGGTCGCATCCGCACCGTTCCGATGCCAAACTGGGTGAAGACGGCAATTGACGAATGGGCGATGCTTGCTGGAATCAATTCAGGTCCGCTCTTTCGAGCCATCAACAAAGCGGGAAGAGTTGCACAGCGTAGGATAAGGAGATGAAGTATGAAGATCTTGATGGTGCTCACGTCGCATGACCAACTAGGCAATACAGGTCTTAAAACCGGTTTCTGGCTGGAAGAGGGCGCGGCTCCCTACTTCGTTTTCAGGGACGCCGGAGTCGCGTTGACTCTCGCCTCACCCACGGGCGGGCAGCCACCGATCGATCCAAAGAGCGATAAGCCGGAAAATCAGACGCCCGCCCAGGTCCGTTTCAAGAAGGATGCGGAGGCGCGGAAAGCGTTCGCGAACACCGTGCGGCTGGCGGATGTGAAAGCAGAAGATTTCGATACGGTTTTCTATCCGGGCGGGCACGGCCCCATGTGGGATCTCGCGGAAGACCCACTGTCCATCGCTCTGCTCGAATCGTTCTACAACTCCGGCAAGCCTATTGCATTGGTGTGCCACTCACCCGGTGTGCTTCGCCA
>JBPYDQ010001106.1:0-2495 GCA_051986135.1 Terriglobales bacterium
TCTTCGAGAACGAGCACGCGATCCTTGATCCCCGCGGCTGCGGCTTCCTGTTCAAGCAGTTGAAGAGGTTCTTCGATCGGCTCATGGGAGAGACGAAAGGTGCCGTAATGCATCGGGATCATCCAGCGCGCATTCAGGTCGAGGAAGGCGCGAGTAGCGTCGGCAGGATCAGTATGCACGTTGCGGAATTGCGGAGGATTATAGGCTCCGATGGGCAGCAGAGCGAGTTCCGGTGCCAGCCGACGACCGATTTCCCGAAACCCGGAAAAGTAGGCGGTGTCGCCGGCGTGGTATAGAGAGTGTTTTTGGTCGCGCAGCACGTATCCGCCATACCCACGGTGCAAATCTTTCAGAATGCGCGCCCCCCAGTGCTGCGAAGGAACATGGGTCACGGTGAGGCCGGCATGGCGGTAGCTATTCCACCAATCGACTTCGACAACATCTTCAAATCCCAGGTCGGAAACCAGATCAAAAACATGACGGGGAACCACAATGATGGGGCCGCGGCCACGCTTGCGCGTCGTATCCTGGGCAATGGCGCGCAGCGACGGCCGGTGCAAGTGATCGAAATGTGCGTGCGTGACGAGCACCACATCAATGGGAGGCAAGTCGCTGACCTGCACTCCTGGTTTGCGCAGCCGTTTCAGCACAAACAGCCAGCGGGCAAAATTCGGGTCAATGATGGCGTTCTGGCCCGCCATCTGCACAAAAAAGCTGGAATGCCCGATAAAGGTCAGCCCGAGTTCGCCATCGCTTACCAGCCGTGGCTTGTGAACCGCGCCTCTTCTCCGCGTCACTGCCGAGTGCCGGATCAACTTTGTGAAAGCCCCGGCGCGTCGCCGGAGAGAACGGTTATTGAGAGTGCCCTTCATCATCAGGTGAAAAGAAAGAGTTGCCAATAAAATTCGTCCGTATCGTACCTCCAGGCACTGGTCGTAAACAATCGGAATGCATTTTAGTTCAACTCACCTGCTTGATTGGATGCGAATCGCTTGACCCCGGTTACAACCGTCATATCTAATCCAAGCAGTTGAATCAGCGAAGAAGAAGAGGAGACACTGCGGATGCGCGTTGCATTTTTGGGATTGGGAATCATGGGCCAGCCGATGGCCCTAAACCTGGTAAAGGCCGGACACGATGTAGCGGTGTGGAATCGCACACCCGGCAGGCAGGTGGAGGGCGCGCGCAACGCTGCTTCACCGGCCGACGCTGCTCGCGATCGCGAAGTCGTCTGGATGTGTGTCTCTGACACCAGCGCCGTCGAGCAGGTTCTGTTCGGTCAAAACGGAGCCGAGCCATCGCTTGCGGCAGGCATGGTCATTGCCGATTCCAGCACCATCTCTCCTTCGGCAACTCGTCAATTTGCGCAGCGAGTACGCGGCCGGGGTGTGGATTGGGTCGATGCACCCATGACAGGCTCGAAGATCGGCGCTGCCAATGCTGCTCTGATTTTTATGGTTGGCGGAGATCAGCCGGTACTCGACAAAATCAAGCCGCTGTTCGCGGCGATGGGCAAGCAGGTGTTCCGCATGGGCGAGACGGGCAAGGGCCAGGCGGCCAAGCTGACGATGAACCTGCAGATCGCTCTGATCTATGAGGGTTTCGCCGAGGCTTTGACACTGGCCACCAAGCTTGGTGTAGACGCCGCCACTCTGGTCCCGCTGGTGCAGGCCACGATGGTACGCTCCGGCGTCGTGGACTACAAAGCACCTTTTATTCTGCATCGGGATTTCACACCGAATTTCCCGCTTCGGCTCATGCACAAAGATATTCGGTTGGCGCTGGAGGCCGCGCGCGAATCGCGTGTCAAGTTGCCCGGCTTGGAGGCGGTGGAGGAGGTTTATGACTTGGCCAGCGAAGAGGGACAGCAGGATCTGGATTATGCGGCGACTTTAACGCTGCTCGAGAAGTGGGCAGGAGTTGAAGTAAAAGGCGAGATGCAGCAACAATCTTGAAGGCGGCGGAATTCTAGAGTGTTGCGGCTCGCGCCTGACTTCGAGATCATGGACCCTTCACCAGACGCTGAGGTCGCTGAGCTAACCGCCTTGCCAGAGGAACAGCCATGACGCGCGAAGCCAGATGGATATCCGGCATCATTCTCCTTACAGTACCCACGATCCAGTACGGTGGATATTTTTTGTTGACGTCACTGATGGACAAGAACAGCGGCTACATGGAAAACCCGCTGCGACAGAATTTCTTTCGCGCCGGACATGCCCACGCGGGAGTGATTGTGATTCTGTCGCTGGTGTGTCAGATCCTGGCGGATGCGGCGGTTCTGCCCGCCTCCCTGCTGTGGTTCGTGCGGCTCGCTGTGCCACTCTCTGCGATTCTTATTTCGGCAGGATTCTTTCTCTCCGTGCTGCCCCCGAATACCACAAAGGCCAGTGCCGCCGTTTTCCTGATTTATTCGGGCGCAGTCGCTCTCGCCATTGCGGTGATCACTCTTGGTGTTGGACTGCTCAGAGCTCCTCAAGCCAGCTAGGAGTAGAATC
>JBPYDQ010001107.1:0-4872 GCA_051986135.1 Terriglobales bacterium
GTGACCCAGAACAGCTTGTCGAACGGAGTGAGACTTGGTCGAGGGCGTTGCCGCTTGAGTACGGCCAGCTGCTGGCGGAGGACTAAGTTCTCCGGAACCAGACTCGCGCGGCTGCAAAAGAAGCGAACAAAGAATCCCAACCCAAGCAAGAATGCATTGAACATGGTTGGCGTTATAACAGAACGCGCGCGGAAGCGCTGCCGCTATGTGATTGATTTCAAAGTCGGCCAGGGTTTTGGCGAGGGACACGGCTGCCGGCAACGTCGATGGCGAAATGACCGACGTCGCCAGCCTTAATTAAGGTCCGGCATCGGGATGCTTTGCAGATAACAGCGGCACATTCTGCTGAGCCATGGCCAAGCCCGCCCCAAAAATCAAGCTCGCCGCGGCCAGCAGCGATACGCATCGCTTCATCGTTTTCTTCTCCGCTCCAAGGGTTCCGTACGCTCCTGGAGCTCAAATAAACCCGCCTAGCACAACCAACATTGAGATGCAATGAATGTGTCGCCCATGCCAGACGTCACTCCAAGTGGTTCGGGGCGGTTGACTTAAGGCCACACGGACTCCTATAGTACCCGGCAAATGGGAATTCTCTCCGGTGAAGGAGTGGCATGTGTTTCTCAAAGCTATTTCTATTCTGACTCCCTTTGCTTCTGGCGCGGCATTGCTGATCGCCATGGTGCTCTTGCCTGCGACAGGCTGGCCACAGGTCGCGGGAGGAACCTTGGCTGGCAACATTACTGATCCATCCGGCGCGGCGGTTCCACAGGCGCAGGTCGCGATCAGAAATGTGGCGACAGGTGTTGAAAGAACCGCAATGACGAACGCGGATGGGCTGTACACTGCAGTGAACCTTCTGCCGGGCAATTACCAGGTTACGGTTTCGGCGTCCGGATTCAATACGCTCGTCAGGAATGGAGTCACTATTACCGTTGGGGCACAGCAGACACTAGACCTCTCCCTGCAAGTCGGTTCAGTCACTGATCGCGTGGAAGTAACTTCCCTGGCGCCCGAGGTGGAGGTCACCTCGTCGGAGATCAGCGCTACAGTGAACTCGACCACGGTTCGCGAGCTGCCTCTTAACGGCCGCAGTTGGACCGATCTCGCAGCTCTCCAGCCGGGCGTGAACGCCATCCAGACGCAGCCGTCCTTTGCAACAGGATCGGATCGCGGTAACCGAGGCTTTGGCCAACAGATGACCATTTCCGGAGCGCGGCCACAACAGAATAATTACCGACTCGATGGCGTCAGCCTGAATGATTACGCCAACGGAGCGCCGGGAAGCGTGCTCGGAGGCAATCTGGGAGTGGATGCCATTCAGGAATTTTCCGTACTCACCAGCAACTATTCCGCAGAGTACGGGAAGACTTCCGGAGGCGTAGTCAACGCCCTTACGCGCTCGGGAACAAATGCCCTTCACGGCAGCGCCTACGAATTCCTTCGTAACAGCGCGCTGGATGCTCCGAATTTCTTTGACAATGCGGGCGGACTTCCAAAAGCACCTTTCAAGCGCAACCAATTTGGAGGCGCGCTGGGCGGCCCAATTCTCAAAGACAAGACTTTCTTTTTTGTGGACTATGAAGGCATCCGCCAATCAAAAGGCATCGACAACGTCGATATCGTGCCCTCTACGGCGGCACGTTCGGGATCTATTCATGATCCGAACACCGGCGCTCCCCTCATCGTGAGCGTCGACCCCAACGTGCAAAAGTATCTGGCTTTGTATCCGTTGCCGAATGGAGCTCTGAATACCAGTGGTGACACGGGAATCTTCACGTTTCCAGCCTTGCAAAAAGTCAGCGAGAACTTCGTCACTGGCCGAGTGGATCACAGGTTCTCCGATCGCGATGGTTTATTTGGCACGTATATGTTCGACAGAACTCCCTACAGCTCGCCGGATGCCTTCGACAACGTTGAGTTGAATACTCTATCGGCTCGCCAGTTTCTCGTTTTGGAAGAGACACACAGCTTCACAACGAACTTCGTCAATTCAGCGCGCTTTGGTTTCAATCATGAAAATGTAAAAAACAATTCCAGCCTGGACGCCATCAATCCTGCGGCTGCTGATTCTTCACTGGGCGCATTTGCCGGACGGGACGCGGCAGTCGTGAACGTCAATGGGCTCAGTCAGATGACCGGAGGTTTTGGCGGGCTTCCGACGTATTTGTATCACTGGAACTCGTATCAAGGCTACGATGATGCCTTTTGGACTCATGGCACCCATTCCATAAAATTCGGGGTGGCCGTTGAGCGCATGCTGCTGGATGTCACGGCGCTCACCGATCCGAACGGAATCTGGACCTTCAGTTCGTTGCAGAATTTCCTGGTAAATAATCCATCCAAATTCCAAGGGGGAATCGCCAGCTCGCTTACGCCACGGAACCTTAGCCAGACTCTAGTTGGCGGTTATCTGCAGGACGACTGGCGTTGGAAGCCGTCTCTGACCCTCAATCTGGGGCTTCGTTTTGAAGCGACGACGGTGATGCGTGAAGCGGATGGAAAGATCGCCGTCCTAAGTAACATTGCCGATGCTGCGCCTCGGTTGGGCAATCCGATTTTCAACAATCCGACGAAGAAGAACTTTGAGCCTCGAATCGGATTCGCCTGGGATCCGTTTCACAATGGCAAAATGGCGGTGCGGGGCGGGGCTGGAATATTTGATGTTTTGCCGCTGCCGTATGAGTTTATTCTTCTGGTGACCCAGGCCTCGCCGTTCTTTCAATACACCAATCTCCTTGCCTCTTCGGCTCCGCCGGTACCCCTGTCGTTTTACGCCGTGTCTCCTGCCGACATAACTCCCAATAAGACACAGGCCACCTACGTCGATCCCACTCCTGAGCGCAACTACGTCGGCCAATGGAATCTCAACATCCAGTATGAACTCACTCCCAGCTTGGCGGTGATGATTGCCTATGTGGGCTCGCGCGGTATACACCAGCCCTTTCGCGTGGACGATGCGAACTTAGTACTTCCATCAAAAACCGCAGCAGGGTATTTGTATCCGCAGGTGGACGCAAGCGGAAATCTCACGGGTGGGCCGCTCGCCGGCAGTCCGCCGCAAGAGATCAACCCATCGTTTGGCGACATACGCGGGATGTTCTACGAAGGCAATTCTCATTACAACGCCCTCGAATTCCAGATGCTCAAGCGCATGAGCCATGGTTTTCAGCTCCAGGGCACTTTTACCCGGGGCAAGAGCATTGACAGCAGCTCGGCAACGATAGCCGGAGATGCTTTTGCGAATTCGATTTCCAGCCTGAACTGGTGGGACCTCAGTCTGACGCGCGGCCTCTCGGATTTCGATGTCGGGCGCACGTTTGTGTTGAATGGCACCTGGGACGTGCCTTCACCTAAGTCGGGTCCTTCCGCAGCTAAATGGCTGGCGAGTGGCTGGGAGTTCGGTCTGATCTTTACAGCCAGCGATGGCGTACCGTTTACTCCCACTTGGGGCACGGGCGCAGATCCTGCCGGCTCACTCAGCAGCGACGATTTTGCTTATCCTGATCTTCTTAAAGGCCCTGGGTGCAATACGTTCACTAATCCCGGCAATCCCGGCAATTACATCAAAACCCAATGTTTTAGCGTACCCAGCGCACCCAATCCGGCCTTTTGGAGTGCGAACTGCAACCAGTTTCCGGCAAACCTTCAACCGAGTTCCGGACCGCCCGTGCAAGCGCAATTTCCTGAATGCTTCAATCTTCGGGGTAACGTCGGTCGCAACAGCCTGATCGGCCCCGGAATCACTGATCTGGATTTCTCCGTCTTCAAGAATAATTCGATCAAGCGTGTGTCTGAAAACTTCAACATACAGTTCCGCGTAGAGATGTTTAATATCCTCAATCTGCCTAACTTTGCGGTGCCAACCGTAGCGGACGGCAATACGGACCTGTTCGATGGCACGGGTGCTTCTCTAGCCGGAACCACGGCAGGCGTGCTGACGCATACAAGTGTTCCCGAGCGGCAGATTCAGTTCGCTCTTAAATTTCTTTTTTAGCGCAGTCTACAGCAGACTTACCCGAAAGAGGCTGGTTCCGGATCGCCGCCAGTGAAAGGTCCTTTCCACGACTCAATTGTGCACGTGGGCGAAAACTAGAGAGAAAATCGACCCGGCCAATCTGGGCCCCGCTTCAATCCACTTCCTCAAAGGCAGCGCCCACGAACTTTTCATCGATGTCGAGGAGGACGGCGGAGCGTTCAACCCGAAGGTAGCTGTCGAGACTCTGGAGCGGGCTCTCGACAAGAAAATACTGCTCTATTCACAACCTGTGCGTGGCGAATTCATAAAATCACGTGGCAATCGGTGTCTGGTTCAGCCCGCGACAGTGCTTCTGCCAGCGATACGAGGCAAAGCCTATCGGGGATCCAGGTCCGCCAGAATCCGGCAGGCCGCCGTCTGACCCCGCGTGCGTCCGGTGCTCATTGAAATACTTCTGAAACTCTCGCGGCTTCGCCTCCGCGGTTGTCCAGAATAATGTTCGATCCAGGCACTGCTTCGCCAAAACTCTGACCGGCTTTGGACTCAATGACATAGCAGTCTTCGTCTCCACCAGCGTTCTGCTATAAGTCTTCGCCATGTTGGGATTCTTCGGGGTCGGCTTCGCAACACTCGTTCGCCTCTTTTGCTCGTAGAAAAGTCTGTTGCTTGAGAATCTGGCCTTACGCCAGCAGCTTTCTGTGCTGAAACGCCGTCATCCACGCCCAAGGCTCGATTTTTATGACAGGCTCTTCTGGCTGCTCGTTCGCCAGTGCTGGTCCGGCTGGAAGCAGGCACTCTTGGTTGTTACACCCGAAACGGTGGTCCGGTGGCACCGCACTGGATTCCGCTGGTACTGGAAGTTGATTTCGAAAGGCAGGAAACCCACCGGAAGAACA
>JBPYDQ010001108.1:0-6930 GCA_051986135.1 Terriglobales bacterium
CTGCACGACTGTTTCGCTTCCGATCCGGGAGATCTTCTCGTCCTCCATTCTTTTCGGTTTCGAAAGTCTTCAGAAATGCTTCTCTGCATCACGTGCGGACCAAGGATAACCGCAAAAAACGCGGCGAGCGGAACAAGTTGCTCAGCGTCATGGGTGACCCCTTCCTTGTGTCCCTATTGAACTCAATTCCGTACGTCCGCGAGAAGGCCGAAACGATCACGAGAAGCCCTGCGTCGATGTTCCCTAATGAACTAAATTTAAATATCCCCAGCGGAGCGCAACATTAAGCCCCTTTTGCCCACTTTGTCAATGGTTTTTTGCGGGTGGTTTATCTGTTACGAGCTCTCCCAGAACCCGACAGGGGTATGGCAGTTGAGGAGCGAGCCCCGGAGTGGGCGTCCGCGGTCCAACGATAATCCCTAAAATCTGGCAGTGAGGAGTTTTCAAATGTGCCTTAGCCCCGTCTGATCGATAAACTCCTCCCAGAACTTAAACTTTCCCGGGTGTAACCCAATAAGCTAAGCAACCAGGTTCGTTTCGCGTCGGCCGTTCTGCTCGTCGAGGGCCGGCAGCTCCACCGACCAGAGCACTTGCCTGGTGTTTTCGTCGTACGCGCGAAGAATGCCTTCGTCGACGCTAGCGGCAAAAGTCAATCCGTTACTTGTCACCACCAGGCCGTTGCGCAATCCCATAATGCCAGAACTTCGCAACTGGAGACGCTTGGTTCGCTGCCAACGCAACCTGCCATTTGATTTGCCGGCCTTCGAATCGTAAGCCGTGATTCCTGAAGCACGGCGGATTGTTCGCTTCCGCTACCAACCCATAGGAGGTGTGGTAAAACACGGTGGGAACACCCTTAATCACTTGCCGTCTCTCTGCCCGGCCGTGCAATGTAGACGATACTTCGTTGCAGACTCGAGGCGCAGCCCACTGCGTTGGCGAGGATCGGCATGCATTCTTGGGCCACGTGTGAGGGCTCGCACGCCCGGAGCACGAGGGGGACCAGCTCACTTTTCCAGTTCGCAGGTCATAGTGCGACCTCGCCAGAAGGTAAACCGTGATCCTCAGTGTGGACGAAGTTGCGATAATCACATCGTTGCGATACCTGACCTACTTCACAGCACTTTCTACTGGCATTGAGTACGAAATGGCTACACCGTGCACGCCAAAGAAAAAACTCCTCCACAACCGACGCAATCTCAATCCCCAGTCTCCCTGATCCGATTGCCTGGAGATTTTTGAATTATGTTGTTGAAAAACACAAACGTACCCATTCTGCTGGCGGTCAACACGTCGGGGCGACCATCGCCGTTAATGTCGGTAACCAACATGGAGGTACCGACCCCGGAAGAATTGTCAATCATGTGCGGGATCCATTGCACCTTGTGACCGGGTCCTGGCAAACGCTCCAGTTCGAACCAGTAGAGGACGGGCGGGTCGTCAATATCGTTTTCCTCATAACGGAAGCCATGGGACCAGTAACGCTTGCCGGTGATGATGTCCATTAGCCCGTCGCCGTTCATGTCCGCATAATCCAACGCATGCAGTTCTGTAAATGCGACCCTTTTATCTGTCTCCTCCCAACTGCCGCGATCCGACATCGGGATAAGCGGGGAACCCATGATGAGGTGCTGCTTCCAAGAAACATTGCCCTGCGAATCTCTCTGCTGCTCGTACCAAGCGAGACCGGGACCATGCGCGTTCAAACTGGTTATCACATCCGGCAGACCGTCCCCGTTGACGTCATATACTTTCATCTTGGCCCCGCCGCATGCGAAGCAACTCGTGGCCATGCCGGGTGCGAGAGAGGTTGATTCGGTAGATCCGAATACCTGCGGATGGAACTTCCACAAACCCGGTGTGCCCTTAGGCGGCTGCTCCCACCATCCGTTGCGGTTCAAAATGTCGAGGCGGCCGTTCCCCAGTATGTCACCGACGCCCATTCCGTGACCGTTCCAATGACCTGGCTCTGAAACCGGAACAAATGTCCAAGCTTTGGTGACATCCGAACTCGGGTTCAGGTACCCCACCTGCGCGTCCGACCAGTCGGACTTGTTCCCGGTCTGGACCACCAGCGCCGGGGTGCCGCTGCCATCAATTCCCTTCGGCAGAAACACGTCATATTCGTTGCTGATAATTGGGAAAACCTGATAGTTGGCCCAGTGCCGCTTTTGATTATGCGGGTTGATGAACAGGTGTAGTGAAAACGTCGGACGCGGCCCAAAGCCCATTACGTCCAGTACATCCGGCCAGCCGTTGTGGTGGAAGTCGTAAACCCAGCTCAGGAACATCGACGTGTAGTTACCGTGAACGATGGTCCCGGCCTGTGGCAATCCTGTTTTGCTTTTGGGGGTGTAACCATCTTGCGGACCACCGACGTTGTACGTAACAGGTGGAAATAATTCGCGCGCGACCTTGTAGTCGCGCCCTTGGTAAATGAAGGGACCGGAGACGACGTCGATCGTGCTGTTGTGGCTTATATCACCAGCGGCGATGGCTTCAGAGTAGAAGAAGTGTGTCAGCTGGTCACGCCGGAAATCGGGACTGGTGTAGGAGGCATCTTCGCCTGCTGTCCGCAGAGTAAGATCTTTGATGCTAATATCTTTGAACTGGACTACGTTGCCGGTGTTACCGCCGGTGCGCAAGGCAATTTGGCCGTAGCGCGGAGCGTTATCCATCACTGCCGGAGTCAAGATCGTGTCATTCACGCTGGCTAGTATTACGTCTCCGCGCATAGTCACGTCGAGTTGATTCCAACCGGAATGCAACGGAATTGGCTTCGGTGTGGCCGAGGATGGAAAATTTGAGCCGCCGTGGGCCTCGAGGATGCCGTCGCAAGAAATCGGATCGCAGGAACCCTTTTCTATGCTGCCTTCTGACCCAGGAAGGGGTGGGGGAGCAGGCATTGGTGTGAGGTCAGTGGGGGCGCTAGCAACGCTCGCCAGCGTCACGCGGTACAGCTTGCCCATTCTTGAGCTGCCCAGAGGAATGTAGATACCATTCAGCTTCGTGCCTGAGCTTTCTGCACGCAACAAAACGCCAGCATCGCACGTCGTACACTGGAAAAGTGCATGCAAGACGAAATCCTGGTAGCCCTCGTTGAGAAATAGCCAACCGCCGGCGTCGCTGTTCGTCGTGCCCTCCACTTGACCATTTTCGGCTTGCCAGGCAGCTGCACCCGCCTGATGCCATTCGGCGAGCCCGTTGCCCGTAAGCAAGGGCACAGACGACGAACCCGGCGTGGTAGCCGACGAGCTGGACGCTACTGGGTCAAGGACGCTAGCAGAAACCATCGCTCCTTTTTCAGTAGAACAAGAAATAAGCGCGATGATGAGTAACTCCGTTGCCGCCAGTCCAATAAATAACTTCGCCTTTGTTTTCATCATCATGTTTCTCCGATTGACATATTCAGCTAGTAGTAGTCATGCGGCCGCCGCGATGGAATTCTCACTTGTATCTAACCGGCGTGACGCTTTCTAAACTCGGTCAACCGTAACCCTTGGTTCCGTAGTGCTCAGAATAAAAACTAGGGTGCGCCATCGCCCCTCGAGGCCACGGCGTACCGACTGCGCAATGCCATCAATGATCTCGACCGATAATGCCGCAAACGCGCTACTCGAGAACTTTGCCTTTCGTTTCAGGCCCGGCTACCGCGAGCCAGAGATTCGCAACCACAACCAATACCGTAATTGCGATGAAGGTCTTGGTTAGCCCGAGAACTGGCCACAACCATGCACCGAAGATCACCGGCACCATGCCAGCTGTAACTCGACCTGCTGTTGATGCCCAACCGAAGCCTGTACCGCGCAACAAGGTCGGATATACTTCAGGCGCATAGCAATATACAGCCGGAATAACCAGCTCATTCATGAAGCCAAACAACAACAGCCAACGGCGCGCAGCACTGGGGTTGGCAATTTGCAAGGTGAAGATGATGATCGCTACCCCGGCGAGAATACCGGGAATGACTATGACCCATTTGCGCCCGACTCGTTCCACCAGCCACGCCGCACACAGCGTCGCAATGATGCCGATACCAGTGACTGATATGGTGAAGAGATAGGCACGATAGATACCATAACCACTGGTCACCAGGATCCGGGGAAGCCACGTAATGACACCGAAGTAGAGCAACAAATTTTCAATCATGATTCCCCAGACCGCGAGTGTTATGCGCCAGTTCCAATGCCAGATGTCGCCCAGTTGGCGGAACATTCCCAGGAAGGATGGGGTGGCCACTTCTCCGTCCGCCTCGGGCAATATCCATTCCTCGGCGATGCCGCCAGTACGTCGAACCAGATCTGCAGTAACCATGCGGGCCTCGTTGGCCCGGCCGCGGTGCATCAGGTAGAGAGGCGACTCGGGTATGGTCAGCAGACTGACAATGACGAGGAGCGTCGGCAGCGCCATGACGAGCAACAGCAGCCGCCAATTGTTGAATGGCAGCAAAAGAACGGCCACGATTCCGTTCAGCGTGCCACCGATTGGCCACCAGACATCCATCGCCGTGAGTATCATTCCGCGTAGCGATCGAGGCATGAACTCCGCGACCAGTGCGTAGGCAACCGGGATGCAACCCCCGAGTCCGATTCCCGTAACGAAACGAGCCGCCAGTAGCAGAAAGTAATTGGGCGCCGCCGCGCTCACCACCGAAAAAATCGAATAGGTCAACAGCGTCCATACGAACGCGCGCTTTCGTCCCACAATATCGGCCATCGTCCCCCAAACAAACGCGCCGACGCCCATCCCGATAAGGCCAACCGTGCTGAGCCAACCGAGCTGAGCGTCGTTCAGATGCCACCCTGAGCGAGCGAGGAGCGGGATGAGATATGTGGGTAGAAGAACATCCCAGGCATCAAACATGTACGCAAGTCCGCCAACGATGAATATGACGCCCTGCACCTTCCATCGAAAAGGCAATTCCTGAATAAGTTCGTCAGCTCGCCTGACCTTCCTTGTTCCGGTTATTCCCGTTGGGGTACTGGCGGTGGACATTTTGCGGCCCCGTCCCTCAGAGCCTGGCATGAGCGGCGATGTCAGGGTGCTGCGTCCTTATGAATTCATTAGCGAACTATTTTCAAGACGCAGACGCCAAGCAGTATACTCGGTCGCGCAGTTTCGGCAAGAATATTTAACTGATTGCCTACATCCGGTTTCGGCACTCAATGTGCCGAGAAGGGGGAAGCTAGGTCGATCTCAAGGAGCTTTTGGGAATGAAATCGCGACGTACCGGCAAGAAGACGGCAACGAACCGGGAATCCGACAAATATCTGATTCCAATTCTGGCGAAGACGATTGATGTGCTGGATTGTTTCCGCAATGAAGAAGAATCCCTGAATTTAAAAGAGATTATTGAGAGGACACACCTTCCCCATACCACGGCGTACCGAATCCTGCACACATTGGTGGCGCGAGATTACCTGAATCAGACCGGCCACCTCTACCGCCTAAATCAGCTGCGAAGAAGGCTCAAGTTCGGCTTTGCAAACCTTTCAACCCAAATCTCACTCGCCGTCGAAATTCAGGAGAGCCTGGAAAAAGCTACGGCGGCCGCCGGGGTGGATCTGATCGTGTGGGATAATGACCGGAATGCCGATAGGGCGCTAAGCAATGCCGAAGAAATGGCGAAGGCAGGGGTCGATATTGCGATCGAGTTTCAATTGTTCGAGCACGTCGCGCCGGTCATTGCTGACATTTTCGCCCGCGCGCGAATTCCAGTGATTTCTATCGTCAACCCACATCACAGTTCGCTCTATCTCGGCGTTGACAACTACCGCGCCGGTTTTTCTGCCGGTGTGGCTCTGGCCGACTACGCAACCAAGCACTGGCGCGGTCAAGTTGATGCCCTGCTCCTGCTCGAGTCTCGGCCCGCTGGAAGAACCGTTCAGAGCCGACTCGTCGGAGTGTTGCGCGGAGTCGAGGACAAGCTGGGACCCCTGCCTCAGAATTCGGTTCACCATCTCGATAGCGGCGGCGATAGAGCCACGTCTCGCAATGCAGTCGAACAGTTTGTTCGCAAACGATCCGCCAGCTTTCTCATCGCCGGCATTAATGACGAGACTGCCATTGGAGCCGCCGAAGCAGCAACAAAGGTTCGCCGGAGTACGGATATTGCCATTGTCGGCCATGGTGGGAGTCCGGAAATGATCAAGATGGTGGCGGACCCGACCAGCCCCTGCATCGGAACAGTTTCGTTTCATCCCGAGCTATACGGACCAGAGCTGGTAAGTTTCGCGTTCCGGACCTTGCGGGGCAAAACCACCGCACCGGTGCATTATATCGAGCACGAATTGGTGCGGAAGGAGTCGCTGGTATCTTCAGCCCCGGCGGAACACCCGATTTCCTGACCGTGGAAGGAAGATGACAAAGAGTGTCTCCCGGCGCCTCCCGAATCCTGCTGGGAATCTCTCGCGACATCACGTCAGTGCGTACTGCCTGCACGACGCAGAGTGCAGGCAATGGCTTCACCAGCTCTATCGTTGCGTTCTATCACCGGCTCATACTTCGGTGATATGGACCGATCTGACGTAATAGGCTGAGTCCAGTTTTCTAGCTTGAAGAGGCGGAGGGACAGAAAGACGGATCTTGTAAACGCCGGGGCGGTGGAGTCCAGGCGTGGCTCCAGATTGTCTAGGGATCGGTTACGGTTTGGAAGAACCTGTCCACCCGAACCCACGCTCATCGGGACTGAAACATATGTGCAACGCTTTCACTACCTTAGAGCCGCCCCAGAGAATCCCGACGATGCGATATTTAAGCTTGCCGGAGACAAGCCACTCTTCTATCCGAATGAGCATGGCTGCAAAATCGACGAAGGCGAGCTTATAGTCCTTGGCCAGGATATCGGAGGGACTGTCGCGGCAAGAGACAGCACTCCTCGAATCGAACCCTTTGCCGCGCCGTCCAGGCTGTAACTGAAGTGACCTGCCT
>JBPYDQ010001109.1:0-10087 GCA_051986135.1 Terriglobales bacterium
CGTAAACTTCACCTTGGGGACCCACGCCTACTTGCGAATGTTGCATTACGCCATTCTGAGACGCAGGACTGATCTGGATGGCACTCGGCTTGTTGGCCTCATCTCCTGCTGCTGTTCACTCTTTTACCCCGCGAAAACTGCAGTTGACGACAGTACTAAGACTGCACGACGGGTGCCAACATGCGGCTTCGGTCATAAGCCGTCGTATCGGTTTCCTGTCGACAAAGAGCAGGTTGGCAAATGGCAGCTCGCGGAGCCAACTAACCTGGAGTTAGCTTACTTGGCTGGTATGCGGTGCCGACGGGTTCGTCCCGGAAAACAAGACACACGCGGCTTCCTATCTGGAAGAACACGCGGGAGTGCCGCTGAATATACAGGAGTAGGTCAGATCACTGTCCACTAGCGAACGTCTGATCCGTTAATCGCGCCTGCCTTTGCTGCCTGGCCTTTCAGAATCCGCACGATGGCGATTATGGTGTTCCAATTCCGTGTCGTCGCCGGCACACCGAACAGTTTGTCGATCTGGCCAAGATAGCCGATCGTTTTCATGTGGCGACGGTACATTCCGAAGACGAATCGGTTTTTTGACGCGATAACTCGCACGAACCATTCCCCGCATGGCGGAAGTGTGCATGGAATGGAAGTCAGGCTGCGGTTAGATTTCGACAGGATACTTACGAATCGAACAATATCCGGGCGGGATGGCTCGGGTCCAAACGGATTTTCCGTCTCCAGGCGGATAAGATCGCGACCGTCGCAGAGGACAACTTCCGCTTCGAATGGCAGCTTCCGGAGCAGTTCAGCGCGAAACCTTGCTCGAGGTCCGGGTTTCCGAACCACGAACGTCCCTGCGGCACCTACATTCACGACACCGTAGTCTCTCAGTTCTCTCGCGAGGATACTTGGGCGAAAGGTCCTGTGCCCGCCAACATTGACTCCACGGAGAAAAACAACCAGAGCCATAGCGGGATTATAGAGGAAAGGGCTGGCGCCTACGCCATCAGCTAGACTCCTCTAAGTTTAGGTGACGGGTGCGGCCGGTGCGCTCCGATAACTCGGTGTGGCCGACAACAAGGTTAGCGACAACTCGGCGCGAGCGTATGCCCCAAACTCCCCAGTGTCCGCTGGGAGAAGCCTGATCTGTGCAAATCCATTTCCATCGCCGCTCACCGTCAGGCGAACCGACTTAAGCGTGTATCGCAATTCGATAGGGATCTGCCAGCACGCTTTTGCCTTCGCTTGTCATCGCCCAATCGCATCGCGCGTCTGATGCATGGTTTCGTTAAGCGATTCACGTGGAATGCTGGTTATGTAAGGCTCGATTAGCCAGCGCAGCTCGACGGGAACGCTGCGGGTTAGAGTGATGGCCTCACACTGCAGGTACAAGCCTCCATTCCGTTCCTCGAATCGCCAGTACGTATTCATACGCCACATGAATCCGTTCTGATCATCGACAGTGCGTTCGTGCTCTCCCGGTGTCCCAGCATCCTCGACCTCTGCCACTTTGGTCGAATAGGAGCGGCAGTAGGCGTGTCTTCCATCTATAACCGAGTAATGGACGTCATGGTAGGTATTTAAAACTACTGTAATGATCTTTCTTGTTCGGTAGCGCAGGTAGATTTTGAAATCATCGCCGTTTCGACTAATGAGTTGTGAGCGTTCGACTTCGGGTTTATAAATCCTATAGTGGTTGTTGTAGTCCTCTACCAGCGCGAGCGCTTGCTGGACGTTGGCCTTGGGAATAAAAGCGATCCCAATCCAGTGATGAATGAGCGCTCCCGGGGTTCTTATCGGTGTTCCCTGATCTTCAGTTCGCAATCTATCAATTACGACCTGCCCATTCCTGAGCTGCACTTCGGCTGTATTTCTCTTGTCATTTGACATCAAATCAATCCACAGGAAATGGGAGAGGTCGTGTTGCTCACCATAGATCCGGGCCTCGGTAAGCGCGACATAACGGTCCCAGGCTTCGGCGGCTTCTGGCTTGAGCTTAGCGGCATGGGCTCTAGTTGCTGCAACAAGGAGGACCAGGCAGACAAAATAGGCAGTTTTTTCGCTGAAAATAAAAGCAATGAGATCCGATGTCGGGATTCCGCATTTCAGCCGATCAGGCATAAGCCTCCAAGAATTCGTCGGCCGGAAGCCGCGCACTGCGAGCGGTTTGCTCGGACTTGCCGAGCCGGAAGAGGTTAACGTGAATTTCTCCCGGAGCCACGCCAAATAGTTCAAAAACACGGCCCCGCGCTCGTGAATCGTCTACTGCGGCACTGAGCGGTTGCGTGGCAAAACCGTGCGCCGCGGCCGTGAGCCAGACGCGCTGCAGATTGCGGCCGGCGTTCACATGCCCGGCGATGCTGGAGTCCGCGGTGGTCAGCAAGCACAATGCCGGCGCAAAAGGCGCCTGATCGTTCGTATTGGTGTAGAGCCAGCTAGTCCAGCGCGATTTCGCCAGTACTTCGGCAAACGCCGGCTTCAACAACTGCCGGGCTAATCTAGTCTCAATGGCGTTCCACTCCATGCATTCCACATTCAGGCCATCACGATACCAGCAAGAATCGCGCCGTGAGAAGCGCAGCCAGCGATATAGCTCGGCCGCGTAGCTTCGGTTCTGCAGAGCCTGTGCCCCCGCTTTAGCGGCAAGACAACGGATTTCCGCAATCGCTTCCAAATCGGTCAGCAGATGCAGTTTTGAGGGGCCCACCACCGCCCCCCTGATTTCCCCGAGGACGCACGGCAGGATTGCCTCGCGAGAATATGCCAGGCGTGAAGTCCGCCGGATCGGAATCATGCGATAGAGAGTCGGGTCGGGTTTGATGCCTGCGCGACTACGCCAGCGAAGCCGGACAACAGGCTGGCTTGGGTCCCAGCGGGGCGCCACGTCATACTCACCTTCGAATGCAAGCTGTGACAAAGTGAGCAGAACGTTTTCTAAGACTGCGCCGACCGCATGAAAGGTATCGAATCCCTCCGGGTCGGCGATAGCCAGCATGCGCTCCTCGGTCACGAATATATGTAATGCGTCCCCTAACCAGCGCAGTCGCCATGGTTGCGTATTGTGCGCGGAAGGCGCGCGGGATGCAGCTTCCAGCAGATGTGCTAATAAATTGTCCATCAGAGGGCCCGCTCGTACATGGCGATTCGATGTCTCCAATTCATCCTGAAGGCCTCGGTCGACGCCAGACTCGGAGTATTCCCGTCGCTAATCCACGTCGCAGAGACGGATGTGTAGCCGTTTTTGCACATACTACGCAGCAGCTCGGTGTTCAATAACCGTGCGATGCCAAGATTCTGGTACTGCTTTCGAACCGCGCACAAAATGACTACGATCTCCCTCAACCTTGATTTTCCGAACAGTGAAACCGATGCGGGGTGGAAGAGCCATCCATTCGTCTTACAGAAGACTCGATTGAAGTCGGGGACAGCCAGCGTAACGCCGACGGTGATGCCTTGCACGGTCGCAAGGATAATCAGCGCTGGATCAAGGATGGGAAGCAAAGCCGCGGTCTGCAACTCCCATTCATCGCGATTGATGGGAACAAAACCCCAATTGCCCAAGAAGGACGCATTGACCACGTCGCGAACCATTTCCATTTCCGCCTTGCGATGGAAAGACGCAAGATGTCGTACTTGAACATCACCCCTGACCCGAGCGCGCTCACCGGTCGGTGCCTCAGGCGCAAGTGAGGTTACGTCTTCATTGCTGCGGGTCTCCATCTCTAGACACCTTTTAAAACCATTCGCTTCGAGGAGAGCCGGGTACCACGGCGCGGTATAAACCATATCGACAGCCGGCGCATTTTCGAATCCCTCGGTCACCATGCCGGCCTCCTGCATGCCGGTCATGTTGAAAGGCCCGCGGAGAAGTTCGCAATCGTGTTCACGAACAAATTTACCGGCAGCTTCCAGCAACAAACTGGCTGCCCGGGTATCGTTTTGGCATTCAAAGAACCCGAAATATCCCACCCGCTCACCATGGAGCCGATGATGCCTTCGCCAGACATGAGCCATGATTCTACCCACCGGAGTGCCCTCGCGTCGCACGATGAACGTTTGGGCAACGCCATCGCGGAAAAAGGGATTGTTCTTGTTCAGGTAACCCCTGAGGACCATATCAGGTGGCCGCACCCAAGGTGAGTCCTTCGGATAGACGGATCGTGACAACTCGACGAACTCGTCTTGTTCATGGCGGTTCGTGACCAAACAAACTTCGAGCATTATGGTGTCCTTAAAGAGTCTTCAAGAATTCCAGCAATGCCAATCTCTGTTCCGCGGAAATCTTGTTGGAGAATTCGTGTCCCTTGTTGCTGTTCCCAGGATCACGTGTGTTGAACTCAAATTGCTTTGGCGAGGCTCTTTTACCGCGGGTGCTGCCATCGCCGTCGAGATCTTCTGCATATAACACGCCGAGACGTTCGAGGTCGTAAGCTGTGTCCCCACCAACAAAGAAGCTGACCGGACGCTGAACCGCAGGAAGCAGCAGGTCCGCAACTGTCGGGACCGAGCCGTTGTGTAAATATGGTCCTCGGCACCAAATTCCATCCAGCGGAGGCGCAACGTAGCCATCCGTCCTTTGTATGCGAATGTATTTGCCCAAGACGGAGTTATTGGTTGCCGCGATGAGCTCCGGCGTGACGGAGCGCAAGCGATCGGAATCCGTACCGATACGTGCGATAGGAATGAGTTTTTCTTTATAAGGCTGGGCCCTTGGCGCGTAGCTACCATGACAACCCGCGCACGTGGTTTCGTAAACCTTCTCGCCTTGTTTAGCCAACACGCGATCAATCGACCCAGGGTATTTCGGGGCTTGGATGGTTGTCACGTATTCGTACAAACTTGCCCACTGCCTGGGATGATCGACAATGTACTTGGCCGGCATTCCTTTGTTAAATTCGACAGCCGCCAGTGCAGCCCCGAGATCGCCAGTCATCAGCCCGTCGATTCCAAAGGATGACCGCTTACGATAGGTCCACACCGAACGGATGCGAATGAATCCGTACGGTGGTTCGACTTTTTGTTTATGAATCGCTTTCGTGAACTCAAGCACGGCGGTTCGTCCTGGGCCCGCGTCGAGCTCGACATGCGAAACGGAGAGACTCTTCAGTTTGCGGATAGCTCTTCCAGTAACATAGCGGCTCCGCCAACCCCAGGGAATGTGGTTCCGCTTGGCAGCGGCGGCGGCCACAGGAAGCATTTGGCCCTGATTGAAATCATCGCGGCGCGCAATGCGCATAATCGTGTTATTGAAGGCATGAATACGAATAGTCTGGCTGCCTAGACCATTGATGACGTGCCCATTGATTTCTCCCGTATGGCAGGCTGAGCAATTCGTCATCAGAAAACGAGTTGCCGTCGCTTTTGTGTCGTACAATACGAAGCCGACCGGCAGACCTCCCTGGCGCGCGGGATCTTCAATGAATCCGAACTTTTCGCGAAATTCATTCCAGTCGCCGCCCAACTCCTCTGGATATCGCTCCATCATCGCCAGCCAGAGTGCGTAGGGAATGCCCGTTGCGTAAGGGGATCCCAAGGCACGAACATGGAACAATTGATCGCCGGTTTCAACTGAAACCAGCGGTTCGCCCGCATACACATTTATCGTGAGCGTGAAAAACAGACTAGTTGCGAAGGCGAGACGCCATGTCATGCTGCGTTTCATATCGCCCTCGCAAAATACCGGTTCTTGATCCGCCGCTCTTTGCCCGCGAATGGTCCCGTTCCGCAAGCATAAATTTCCAGCTCGATTTTCATATTTACGGCGGATTCCTTGCAGGCGTTGCGATAATCGGAATTGAGCCTGCGGAGGTTTTCTTCAATGTCGCTCGAGAGCTGCCCGAGCGGCAGATCGGGAAGTTCCGGCGTGGACCACTCGACGCATAGTTTCGGGTGTATGTCTTGGCCGTCCTCCGCTACGAACAGCATAAAGGAGGCAAGCCCGCTCGCCAGTTGGTGTTCGGAATACAGCGCGCGTTCGATGTCCGCCGGGTAAATGTTTGCCCCCATGATGCTAATGGTTTGATCGCGCCGCCCGTACAGAAACAAGTACGGCAGAGGTAGTGGAACAATACCCGGCCGCACCGAGACGCTATGCCCAAATTCACACATGCGGCTCAGAAGTTCGACACGGCTCAAGAGTTTTGCTTCGTCCCCGATGTTGTAACGAATGCGCGGCGAAAGGGTCTTCGAGTAATTCATGGTCACGACTAGGTCGCCCGTTTCACTAACCTCCAAGTAATGGCACATCGGGTTGTACTGAAACACCATAGGAACGCGTTCGCCCGGGCCGAGCAGTTGGTGACGAAAACGCTCATCGTCATTCAGCAGTTGCCGGACTTGAACCGCCTCGGGAGTCTCGACAGCGACGCCGACCTCCAGGTCGGACGCACCATAGCCGCTGTGGCAGCTGCGGAAATACCGAAGCAGGTAGCGACGAAGGTCCTCGCTAATTGCTTCTCCTCCGACCAAGGCGTGCACTTCGTATTCCCCCAGGGGAAAATCGCGCTTCAACATCGCGTCCAGCACCGTCTTTAAGAATGGCGGGTAGCCGGCTATGAAATATCCAAAGTAGGGTCCAAAAAACTCCAGCGTATGCAGAACTTTGTCCAGATCGGGACCGGTCGACTTCACCGTATTGTGCTTTTCCAATGCCTGTGCGATGTTCTGCCCTGTTGCCCAGGCGCCCATGCTGAAGGCGTTAATAGCGAGGCGGGGCCGGTTGTCCACCATCTGCTCTAAAACCCGTGCCAACGTTTGCTGAGTACGCTCCCGTTCAGCTTGGCCGCGAACCCAGTCGTAAGGTGTTCCGCTCGATCCCGAAGATTCGTCGATGGCCACTCGAGGACCCAAGAAATGGCCACCGACACAGCGTTCTTGAATCGAATAGGACCGGATGTAATTTGCCTTATCCATGACCGGCAATTGGTGGAAATTGCATGGAGGCGAGTCCAATCCGTGGACAGCGAGAAAATGACGATATGCCGGAACTTGATGCCACGCCCGATGCGCGGCCAGATGGGCGCGCCATGCACCTTGTCGCAGTGCTAGCTGTTCGGGCAAGAGCCCGATCGACTTCCTGAAGCGATCGCCACTACCCAGCAGGTAGTCCTCGACTCGCTCGGCCGCACTCAGGAGCCATTCCGAGCATGTTGCCCGGATTTTGGGAGTGTTTCTCAAAGTCCTACTTCCTGTAGTCAGACCTTGCGGTTCCATCACCCGCCTCTCCTTATCTTCGGTCGCAACTGGATGCATTTCCGGACACTTGGAGCACCCCCCAGAGACCCTGAGCGCCATATCCGGAACGCAGCCGCCAAGCGTGTGCTGCTTTTCTTGCTGGGGCAGCTGCATACTCCCGTTCATGTGAGGCACTTTGGGGAAAACGCTTATGCCGGTCAATACAACGGGACACATTCGTCGCTCATAGGTTGTTCACCGTGTAAATAGCTGATGGCAGGCCGGTTGTGAAGAAATCTCACCCAAGCAGATTGCGTGATGTTAAACTCCGGTCACGAAAATTGGGCCGGTACCGCATCGCCGCCCCTCATGGATCGCGCTTCGTCATCCGCCGAAACCGTTCGCTTCGGAGTCTTCGAGCTGGATCTCCGCGCCGGCGAATTGCGCAAGCAGGGCATCCGAATCAGACTGCAGGAACAGCCCCTGCTCATCCTTCAGGCACTTCTGGAGCGACCGGGCGAGGTCGTGACCCGTGAAGAACTGCAGGCCAAAATCTGGACGGAGAGGACCTTCGTCGATTTCGATCATGGCCTGCACAGCGCCATGAAGAGGTTACGAGACGCGCTGGGAGATTCGGCCGATAATCCTCGTTTCATTGAGACACTGTCGCGCCGCGGGTATCGCTTTATTGCTCCGGTGAATACGCCTCAAGCGCCGCCGCAAGTGGCGCCGTCTCCAGCCCCGGTGGAAGTTTCGCCGCAGATCGAGGCTCATAACGAAGCTCGCGAACAAGGCAGGGAGCTCACATACATTTTTGCTGCAGCTGGTGTTCTTGCAGTTGCAGTCCTGGCATTTCTTTTTAATGTGGGAGGAATGAAATCCCGCATTCTGGGAAAACCGTCGGGACCCTTTCGCTCGCTCGCCGTTCTGCCCTTGGCCAACCTCTCTTCCGACCCCGCGCAGGATTATTTTGCCGATGAGATGACGGAAGAACTTATTACCCAGTTCTCCAAATTAGGAGACTTGAAGGTTATATCCCGAACTTCTGTAATGCAGTACAAGGGCACGCGCAAGTCGCTCCCTCAAATTGCGCACGAATTGGGAGTGGACGCGATCGTCGAGGGAGCGGTACAGCTATCCGGGAACCGGGTGCGAATTACTGCACAACTGGTCGATGCCGCCACGGACAGGCACCTCTGGGCAGAAGATTACGATCGTGATTTGAGCAATGTGCTCTTGTTGCAAACCGAGGTAGCTCGCGACATAGCGGCCAAAATCGAAGTTCAGTTAACCCCGCAGCAACAGCAGCAATTGGCGAGGGAAGGGCACCCCGTAGTTCCAGAAGCGTATGAATGTTATCTGCTGGGCCGTTATTACTGGAACAAACGTACCGCGGACGGCCTGCAACGCGCCGGCACTTACTTTCAAAAAGCCATCGACAAAGACCCCAATTTCGCCCTAGCCTACACTGGCTTGGCCGATTACTACGCATTTCTTACTCTGCTCGGAGGTCCCGAAATCATGCCTCCGCGCCAAGCCATGGCCAAAGCCAAAGCGGCTGCCGTCAAAGCCCTGGAGCTCGACGATAGTCTCGCAGAAGCGCACGCCTCCATGGCTCACGTGCTGCACAATTTCGACTGGGATTTTCCGGCCGCTGAGCGCGAATTCAAACGAGCCATCGAACTCAATCCGAAATATTCCATCGTCCATCACTGGTACGCCCACTACCTCATGCAGCTCGGGCGCACCTCTGAAGCCCTAAACGAGGCTAAGCTGGCCAAAGAACTCGACCCTCTTTATCTATTCATCAATAACGGCCTTGCGCGGCAGTACTATCTCGCCCGACAGTACGATCTGGCGATCGCGCAATGTCGCAAGGGCCTGGAGATAGATCCGGCTTACGTGCCTGCGCGTATTCAGCTGGGCTTGGCTTTAGAGCAGAAAGGGATGCTGCAGGAAGCCATCTTCGAATTCGAGCAGGCCCGCAAGCAAGCTGAGAATTACGCCATGACCGGCGAGGGAATCACCCAAGAAGATGCCGTCACGGATGCGCTGCATGACGGCAATCGGCGGTCAAGGTCGGCCAATCCGCTAACTGAGCTTCCCGCGGTCCAAGCTTTGCTCGGTCACGCTTATGCCAGGGCGGGTCGCACTGTGGAAGCCCGCAGAGAATTACAAGCACTCATCAAGGCCTCAAAGGTTCGCTACGTGGCACCTTCCTGGATGGCCATTGTCAGCCTCGCCCTAGAAGATAAAAATCAGGCTTTCTTTTGGCTTGACAAAAGCTATCAAGATCGATCGGAGCACATGCTGTACTTGAAAGTTGAGCCGCTGATCGATCCCCTGCGCGACGATCGCAGGTTCGCTACGCTCGTAAAACGCGTCGGACTCTAACTTTGCACATGATGAACAAGGGACCTGGCCAATGCCGGCTCGCAGCTGCGAAGTCTCGGGAATCACTGCGGGAGATGTGCGCGTGGCGTGGCAGGACAATCGCAACCGTGGATCCCGGGAACACCGTGCATGGCTCCAAAGCACAAACCAAGTAGGCAGTTTCAGTCCGGAGTCATTCGTTTCCACTTAGTTTCTGGGTACACTAACCACGCCGAGCGGCTACCAGTTCACTTACGGAGACCATATTCGGTTGGCCATCCATCTCAAGGGACAAGATACATGTGACGTCGTGGGGAGAAGCGCTATGCTACAAGTGCATTAAAAATATCTGGGTTGGCAACGAGCAGTGAGCCCTGCAATCCGGCCGCAGCGATCGCCAGTGACATGCTAGCCAGTCCTGAATCGTGTCGTTGAGCGGTCGGTGCAGCCCTGACTCGGGGAATGGGCGAGACAGGCATGATCAATTAAGAGTTAATTCCGAGTCCAAATTATGGCGAAGCCGGGTCAATGCTGCCAGTCGCGTCCG
>JBPYDQ010001110.1:0-7984 GCA_051986135.1 Terriglobales bacterium
TCTTCATCCATATCCCATGGTGCGCTTTGACGCTAAGTATCCGCGGTAAGAGCCGTGTGCGCTAACGAGTGCCCGCACGGATCCGCGCGGGGGGCGCTGGGCAACTGGCGTCCCTACCGCGACCTCATGGCTCTCAGGAGAGAGCCACAACGAACGATGAAAGAAACCTATTTGGAGACCAACCCTGTGTTTTCAATGGGATAGACGGCTTCTTTCGTAGTGAGGCAGTGCCTTCTTGGGACAACAAGGCAAGAAAGGATGAAGGTGGGATTCAGATGGCGTTTGAAGGGAGACCGACGATGTCACGCTGGCTCGCGCAGATTCGCTTGGCTGTTCGTTCCTTGTTCCGCAGACCTCAAGCCGACCGGGAGCTCGATGAGGAATTCCAATATCACCTCGAACGGCAGATCGAGGAGAACCTCCGTCGTGGCCTCCCACCGGAAGAGGCGCGCTGTGCAGCAATGCGCGAGATGGGCGCAATCGCCAAAAGCAAGGAGGAATGCCGGGACGCGCGACGTGTAAATTGGATTCAGGACTTCGTTCAAGATTTGCGCTTTGGCCTCCGCACGCTGCGCAAATCTTCTGGCTTCACGGCAGTTGCCGTACTCACGTTGGGTCTCGGCATTGGCGTGAATACGGCGATGTTCACGGTAGTGGATAGCGTCCTGCTGCAGCCCCTTCCGTTCACACACCCTGGTCAGCTGCTCGAAGTGGGAACGACCGTCAGACAGTACAGTCATGTAATTCCAGTTTCGGAATTCGATTTTCTGCAATGGGCCGCAGAGACCCGCTCGATAGAGATGGCGGCTTTCGGCGGTACGAATCTCGTGCTAACCGGGCGCTCGGAGCCGATACGGCTTTCCTGTGCGCGCGTTTCTTCTACTTTCTTTTCTGTACTGGGTGTAGAACCGGCGCTCGGCCGTGCCTTCACGGCTGCAGAAGATAAAGCTGGCCAAAACCTTGTTGTCATCCTTAGCCATGGAGTCTGGACGCGCGAATTTGGCGCTGATCCACGTGTCGTTGGTAAGACCCTAGAGTTTAATCAGCAGCCCTATACAGTCGTCGGAGTCATGCCTTCGGACTTCTCCTATCCGACGTGGGCCGATCTATGGGTTCCAATCGCGCTCCGAGCGAAACCGGAAGAACGCGGAAACCATTTCCTAGGCGTTATTGGTCGATTGCAGCCAGGCGAGACGCGCGAGCAGGCACAAGCCGAGCTGAGCGGGATCGAACAGCGGCTCGCACGAGAATACCCCAACTTAAACCCCGGAACTGGCGTGCGACTGATTTCCTTGGACGAATGGACGGTGGGCAATGTTCGGCTTCCGTTGCTCATTTTCATGGCGGCCGTGGGATTCGTGCTGCTCATCGCTTGCGGAGATGTTGCTCACCTGGTCCTGGCACGAGCCATCGCTCGTCAAAGAGAAATGGGCGTGCGAATAGCTCTGGGTGCTACGCCGGGCCGGCTGATCCGTCAAAATCTGACAGAGAGTTTCCTGTTGGCTCTGGTCGGGAGTTGTACCGGACTGCTTTTGGCATATTGCGGTGTGAAGGGCCTTTTGTTGCTGATCCCACGAGGATACTTGCCAACGGCGAAGGCCGTGGCGATGAATGAGACTGCCCTAACATTCACCGTCGCTGCTTCAGTATTCACCACGTTGATGGTTGGTCTCGCGCCTGCCTTCTCCGCAGCCGCCGTTGGCATCGATAAGTCCCTGAAAGAGAGCGGCTCACGCGAGGGATCCGCAAAGGCTGACACCTGGGGACGAGTCCTGATCACTGGAGAGGTAGCGGTCGCCTTTGTGCTTCTCATTGGCGCTGGTCTCTTGATTCGAAGTTTCCAGCGGCTTCGCGAAGTGCATCCAGGATTTCAACCAGACCACTTGCTCACGGCGACGGTTTTACTCTCGCAACCAAAGTACGCAGAGCCCCAATCCGTGCTGGGTTTTCTTCACCAATTGTTGGAGAGCGCGGCGGCTCTGCCCGGCGTGCGAGATGTCGCGGTCACCAACAGCATCCCGGTTGAGGGCTGGGAAGAAGACGGGGAATTCCAGATAGAGGGCCGCCCGTGGGGACTGAATGGCGGTCCCGCAGCAATTTTCAATGTAGTCAGCGAAAATTATCTGCGTACGCTCGAGATTGCTATCCTTCGCGGTCGTGGATTCAACTCGACGGACGATGCACAAAGTCCCCCGGTAACTCTAATAAGCGAAGGCATGGCGAAGCGCTTTTGGCGCGGTGGGGATCCCATCGGGGCGCGTCTCTCTTTTGAGCTGATTGGCGGGGGAAAGCCCATATGGCGAGAGATCGTCGGAGTCACAGCGGACTGGCGTCATTTCGGTCCGGCTCAACCGCCTGCCCTCGAAATTTATGTCCCGTTTGAACAGATGCCGCAGCCCAGAATGGGTATCATCCTTCGAACCAGCGGTGATCCGCTTGCAATGACTGGGGAGCTACGCACCTTAGTCTCGCGGATTGACCCTAATCAGCCCGCTTATGGGATCAAGAGTATGGAACAGTTGCTGAGCGATTCGCTCGGGCGGCAGCGGTTCCAAACCACGCTCCTAGGCGTCTTCGGGGGAATTGCGATTGTTATGGCGTTGGCAGGCATCTATGGCGTCGTGAGTTACACAACTCAGCAGAGAACGCATGAAATAGGTATCCGCCTTGCGCTCGGAGCCAGCCCCAGCGGCGTTCTCCGAATCCTGCTCCTCTGGACGGCGCAGTCGTTAGGGGTGGGGCTTCTACTGGGCGGCGTGGCCGCAGTCGGGCTTTCGCGTTTTCTAAAGAGCCTGTTATACGAAGTCAGTCCAAATGATGTGGCAACACTTTTTTCAGTCGCGGCGTTAATGACGGTGTTGGTGTTGGTCGCTACTTTCGTGCCAGCCCGGCACGCTACTAAAATCGACCCAATGGTCGCCCTCAGATACGAGTGAGGCACCGCCTTTTTTGGGACAACAAGGCAACAAGGGATGAAGGTGGGATCGGGATGGCGTTTGAAGGGAGACCAACGATGTCACGCTGGTTTACGCAGATTCGCTTAGCGGTTCGTTCCTTGTTCCGCAGACCGCAAGCCGACCGGGAACTCGATGAAGAATTCCAGTATCACCTGGAACGCCAAATCGAGGAGAACCTCCATCGCGGCCTCCCACCAGAAGAGGCGCGCTATGCTGCGATGCGCGAGATGGGCGCAATCGCAAAAAGCAAGGAGGAATGCCGCGACATGCGACGCGTGAACTACATTGACGACCTACTGCGCGATCTGCGGTATGCCGGCCGCAATCTGCTCCGAAGTCCAGGCTTTACCGCTCTCGCCGTTCTGATTATGGCGCTCGGAATTGGAGCCAATACGGCTGTTTTTAGTGTCGTGAACACTGTGCTTCTCAAGCCATTGGCGTATCGCGATCCAGATCGAATTGTGACTCTCTCCAATTTTTCGAGGACCAGCGAGGCGGCAACCGCGCTCCCGGAGCCTGTCTCTATCCCTGACGTTCAGGATTGGCACGACCAAAGTTCTTCCTTCGAGGCGATGGCCTACTACAACTCCCGGGAAACTGCCGTGATGTCGGGTTCCACGTCAGAATATGCGCGAGTCACCAGCGTTAGTCCCGAGTTCTTTCGCGTCTTAGCCATTGCTCCGGTCATTGGCCGTCCCTTTACCGCGGAAGAAATGAAACCAGGCACGGGTGGGGCTGTGCTCATCAGCTACGCCTATTGGCAGACCCATTTTGGTGGAGACCCCGCCGCGCTGGGCCAGGCAATTCGCTTTTCTGGCCCGAAGCCTATTGTCGGCGTCCTACCACCCGGATTCGGTTTTCCGAACAAGACGGACCTCTGGGTTCCGTGGATTAATGGTGGTGTGGCACCACCGCGCGGTTGGCACAGCTTCCTCGCGGTCGCGCGGCTTAAGACGGAGGCCTCTCTCGAGCAAGCGCAAACTGAAATGACCTTGATTGCCAGGCGTCTTGAGCAGCAGTATCCAGATATCAACAGGGGCCGAGCCGTGGCCGTAACGCGAATGCGGGATTCCCTGGTAGGTGACGTGCGCCTCACGCTCTACCTCTTGTTTGGTGCAGTGAGCGTGGTGCTCCTGATCGCGTGCGCAAATACAGCGACGCTGCTGCTTGCCAAGGCGACAGCGCGGACTCGCGAGGTCGCCCTTCGCGCTGCTCTGGGAGCGAGCCGGCAGCGCATCGTAAGGCAATTGGTCACCGAGACCTTGCTACTAGCGTTTGTCGCGGGCGCGTTGGGGCTCCTGCTCGCCTACGGTGGATCGAAGGTGCTGGTTGCGGTGGCGCCTGCCGACGTGCCGCGGCTTGCCGATAGCGGCGTCGATCGCTGGGTACTCGCATTCACTCTCGGTATTTCGATGGTCACCAGCCTGATAGTTGGTCTGGTTCCTGCGGTCTGCGCATCAAGAGTCGATTTGAACGAGGCGCTCAAGCTGGGAGGAACTCGATCCGTGATGGGCGGTGGAATGGTCCGCATGCGTGGAGTGCTTGTCGTGGCTGAGATCGCTCTTGTCGTGGTGCTTGTGTCGGGAGCAGGTCTGCTGATCAAGAGCTTCGTGGCCCTACACAATGTGGCGTTGGGTTTTCGGCCTGAAAAGGTGCTGGTCATGCGGGCGACTGTGCCCGGTCCCCTGGCGGAGTCGATCCTGCGCGCGCGCCAATTTTTCGGAGGTATGCTGTCTGAAATTTCCAGGCTTCCTGGCGTGTTGGCAGCTGGCGCGACGATGGCGCCGCCTGGCAAAGTCGAATCAACAGGATTCTATTTCATCGACCACATGCCAGCGCAGCCCGACCCGAGTACTGCCCCTGCCGCGATCCTGAACATCGTCACACCCGGCACATTCGCTGCACTAGGAATTCCCTTGGAGAAGGGGCGCGATTTCGATGACAGCGACACGGTCGACCGTTCTTTCGTTGCCGTCGTGAATGAGGCCTTGGTTCGACAAGCGTTTTCAAGTCAGAACCCACTTGGCAGGACAATCTATTGTCCCTTTGATTCCGACAAGGCCATGACGATCATCGGCATAGTCGGTGACGTGCGGCAAAGCGGTCCGGCGCGGGAGCCGATGCCAGAGTGTTATATGACCTACGCGCAGCACGGCTTCAATGGAGCGACATTGAGCGTTGTCGTGCGGACCGCAGGCGATCCCAACACGCTGACGGACACTTTGCAGCGTCTGGCGCGTGAGAAATCGCCGGATGTTCCGATGAAGTTCACTACGATGGAATCCATTGTTTCAGAGAATGTTGCTGTACCCCGATTTCGCACTCTTTTGCTCTCAGTATTCGCGGGACTCGCCTTGTGTCTCGCCCTGGCTGGGGTCTATGGTGTGATGGCGTACGCCGTGGGCCAGCGGTCAAAGGAGATCAGCGTGCGTATGGCTTTGGGTGCCAATAGGGGTTCCGTAGTTCGGTTGGTCCTGGGCCAAGGCATGATTCTCACGGCAATCGGCTTGGTCTTGGGCCTGGCAGGCGCCTTTGCCAGCGCACGTCTACTCACCACCATGCTGTTCCAGGTACGGCCCACCGATCCGATGGTCTATCTGGCCGTTACGCTCTCGCTTACTGCGGTGGCATTGCTCGCTACTTACGTGCCGGCCAGACGCGCATGCACCATCGACCCGCTAGCGACCCTGCGCCAGGAATAGATCAGCCTTGGCGGAATTGTATAACGCCAAAGCATCGTATATATAAATGGTGTTGATCTCCGAGGCAGAAACCTTTCACGGTGAGTTTCTTTGGAAAACACTGCAACGGGCGCAATTCGCCACGGCACTTCACGCATTGACAGGCTCTTTTTCTCGGGCGTGGCTGTAGTCATTCTCGCCACGGTTTTTCTTGGATTCGCGCGTACCTATTACCTCGCAGGAGTGTTTCGCGCGCCGTTGCCGAACTTGCTCGTTCACATTCACGGCGCAGTTTTTTCCCTCTGGATTCTTTTGCTGATCCTGCAAACCTCATTGATTGCCAGCCACCGGGTAGATATACACCGCCGTGTGGGCCGTTTCGGCTTCGGTCTGGCGTGCCTCATGGTCATTCTCGGCCTGATGGCTGCGACGGACAGCCTGGCTCGCCACTTTGCTCCTGGCGAAGCGGGAGCGGGAGTCAAGGCTTTTTACGCGGTCCCCATCGGAGACATGCTGGTTTTCTCGACGTTGATTTATTTTGGCTTCCGCAACCGGTTCAATAGCGCCGCGCATAAGCGGCTCATGCTGATTGCCACGATTGCGCTGCTGCCCGCGGCCTTCATCCGCTGGCCCATCCCCGCGGCGTGGTGGGATATCCGAGTAGCGCAGATCTGCTGCTACCCGCTGCTGCTTTTGGTGGTGTGCTACGATCTGTGGTCGACCGGAAAGGTTCATCGCGCTACGGTCTGGGCCAGCATGCTCCTGATCGTGGTCCAGCAGGTGCGGATGCCGATTGGACGAACGTCACTTTGGCAGAATTTCGCTACGTGGATGCAAAATTTAGTCCGTTCTTTTCACTGAGCCCAAGAGAATCGGGGAACGCGGCAAACGCTTTGCCGAGGGTCGCACGTATCCTGGAGGCACCTTTCGCGTGAATTTCTGGTCGCTTTCTTTGAGGGCAATAAGGGGGCGCTAAGGATTCCATTGTGTTTCTTTCAAAGACCTAGAAGGCCGAGCTGCGCCGCAAAACTCCTTTGTTTCCATAAAGCTGGTGGATTCGAATCCCACCCTCTCCGCCATAGTTCAAGCTTGCAAGAATGCAGCGATTTGCGCCGTGCTACTACCTTTTCGCAGTTTCCCAGAATTCAATATTACGTAATAATAACTCAGCATGCGCGTGCCTGCAATCGGTCGCGAGGCAAGATGTTTTCAGCAGTAGGCTTTCGAGAGACCCAGCTTATCGGAGGAGATTTGACCATTCAGGTGGGAAATTCGAAGGAGTACTCCCACGTTGATCTTTCCGTGAGGTTTGGAGACGTAAGCGGCACCATTTGGCGATCCCAAGGGCTGGCTCGGGAATTCTGTACGGAGAGACAGCAACGGGAAATATAAGCTTCGCGCCCATGTCATGGCTGGAAATGTCGTGCTCAAGATCCTTGTCTCCCGCAACGCCCTGCACAGATAGGTCGCCGCCCCGCATCCGCGCATTTAGGTTTGAAGACCGGAGGATTTCGATCGTGACCTGCAGTTCGTTTTTCGGCACGTGCGAGACCTTGAGATCCACGGCACTGGCCGAACGCGTCAGGTGAATCTTAATATTCTTCGCCTGCTCCACGTTCTTGCCCTCCGAACTACTCGGCTAGAGTGCGATGGACAAATGAAACCGCGATCGATCCTTCACCGACTGCCGATGCCACGCGTTTGACGTTGCCGCATCGAACGTCACCCACGGCGAACACGCCGGGAAGCGAGGTTTCGAGCAGATACGGTGAGCGGTCGAGCGGCCATCGAGCAGCGGCGAGATCTTCCTGCGTCAGGTCCCACCCGGTCTTGATGAAACCTCTCGCATCGAGCGCGACACGGCCATTCAGCCAACCGGTGTTGGCTTCGGCCCCCGTCATCAGGAATACGTGCTTAATATCCTGACTCGTTACCGCGCCCGTGCCGTCGCGCCACCACACACGCTCAAGATGTCCGTTTCCCTCAAGAGCTACGATCTCGGTTCTCGTCTTGATCTGGATTGTTTGGGTCTCCTCGATGCGTCGAATCAGATATCGCGACATGCTCGCCGAAAGACTGCTGGAGCGGACCAGCAGATGAACGTACCTCGCCGCCTGCGCCAGGAACACCGCGGCCTGGCCGGCTGAGTTCGCCCCGCCTACGACGATGACCTCATCGCCGCCGCAGAGCTGCGCTTCCATGAAGGTCGCGCTGTAGTAGACACCCGCACCTTCGAACTGACCGAGATTCGCGAGCGACGGCCTGCGGTATCGAGCCCCAGTGGCAATGACCACTGCGCGAGCCGGGATGGTCACGCCGTCGTCGAGTCTCACGCCGTAGGCGTTG
>JBPYDQ010001111.1:0-4726 GCA_051986135.1 Terriglobales bacterium
CCGCCACTTTCCCTCCACGCGCTTGTGCCACCATCCAGAACCAGAACATCGGTGCGACTGGCTCTTAGAAGTTGAGCAGTAGACCAGGCACGCTGCCCACTCTTGCAGATCAGCACCACGGGTGAACCGATTCCGAGATCAGCAATGCGCGCGCCGATCTGCTCCATGGGGATATTGATCGCACCCGGAACGTGGCCAGAAGCATATTCGGTCGGAGAGCAGACGTCGACCATCTGGGGCCGAACCAGGGGCTTGCATATTTGCAAGTTCGCCAGCGGTGATTTTGTTTACCATTCTTTTGTCCCTCCATATTAGAAAGAGCGGCAGATTGAGGAAAAGGATTCGCGAGAAAGCACATTTTTGGGATTGCCATCTGAAGGGCTGCAGCCTGCCTGTCGAAATGTGCGAATTAGGAGCTGAAGCCTCTTGCGGAGTCTTTGCCCGAAAACCAAGCGCTGCCTTGGCCCCTGTTAATGTCGGGTTACGAACGGGCATCCAAGCCCAGCCGTATATTGCAGAAGGAGAACGAGAGGTCAGAACGACCGGGCATTAACGACCGGGCATTGAAGAAGCTGAAGGAGCCTAGCAGCTTGCGAAGAACTAATTTAAACACCGAGAGGGAGACTGGATCGAGCAGGTCCTTAGTCGCGCAGGTCCGGACGAACGTTTGCTGCAGATGCGGTTCGTCTGTTCTGCGCTTCATCTCTTAGCCCGCTGTCGGCGAGAGAAAAAGTTTTGAGGACTAGTCAAAGAAAATAGGACTGTCCGTCCTAAAGTGCAGAGGAGCCCTCGATCGAGATTACCACTGGTCGTCCCAAGCTCTGCCCGGAGCCCCGGTTTTTTGTTGTGACGCGCCCATTCTCAAGTAGCACTTCGATGAACTGTATGAGGGTCAGGTTGCGAGTGCACAACGTGAGGTTTAGAATCCGTTCGTGCTGGCGCGTAGATTCGTAACGAGCTTAGTGGTTGCAGCTATCCTGACTGTGTCGAATACAACCGACACGAGTCTTTGTAGAGTCAATTGTGCACTTGCCGCGTTAGTCCGATCTCAGGGTCAACACTCACATCATTCCTTATCACCTTCATTGACAATGGCGCAGCATCATCACGGTGATGGTGTGACTTCAGACGTGCATGAGTTGCCTTTACTGCTTGTGGTGCGAATTCCACAATGCAGCGACTACTTACAGTTCGAGGCGCTGGCGAGGGTTTCTAAGTTCGGTGTAACGACGAGCACTTCCTCTGCGGAGTTGGCACCGCTCGACGGAACCGCCTTCTTGTCGTTGAACCTTACACCCCCGGCTTTGCCGCTTCGAAGTCGCGTTCTTTCCCCGCCTGGAAGTAACCAGCACCCCACCGTAGCTCCCCTCAAAATCTAAAGCCCCTGCCAAGCCAGTCATCGCCCGCCCTGGTGGAAATGGTTCTCTTGCCTTGGCCCGGGTGTCCATCAAACCTAGAACCACTGAACATTGTGAGGGCGTATGTCCAACAGGCGCAGTTTTTTGAGAAACATCATGTCATTCGGGGCAGGTGCAATCGCGTCCGCGAAAGCCTTCGCCCGTGAGCAGTCCGTCCACGAAGGTGAGGCCCGCTTTCGCGCGCCGGGCGCTCGTGCCCATCCCCTCTTAGTTGAAACTCCCGATGTACCCCACCTTCCTTGGCAGATGAATGGCGGTGTCAAGGAATTTCATCTGATTGCTGAACCCGTTAAACGCCGGCTGATGCCCGGAAGAGACATCGAGGTTTGGGGTTACAACGGATCGTGCCCTGGCCCGACGATCCAAGTCAATCAGGGCGATCGTGTGCGGATTGTTTTCGAAAACCACCTGCCCGAGTCTTCCACCATCCACTGGCATGGCCTCGAAGTCCCAATCGAGATGGACGGTCTTCCCTATATCAGCCAGAAGCCAGTTCCACCCCGCGGTAGTTTTGCTTACGAGTTCACGCTAAACCAAGCGGGAACATTCTTTTATCACTCGCACGGTGCCATGCAGGAAATGATGGGCATGATCGGGTTGTTCATCATCCATCCCCAGAAGCCCTGGACGCCACGAGTAGATCATGACTTCGGCATTGTGTTGCAAGAGTGGGCCATCCTGCCGAACAGCAACGTTCCCAATACTGCCAACATGGAGTTCAACTGGCTGACCCTTAATGGCAAGTCTGGGCCAGACACGACACCCTTAGTGGTGCGTCACGGCAGTCGGGTCAGGATCAGGCTGGTTAATCTCGGCATGGATCACCACCCGATCCATCTCCACGGCAATACCTTCTTCGTCACCGGCACGGAGGCCGGACGCCAGCCGGAAGCGCGCTGGGGAATCGAAAACACCGTGCTGGTAGGAGTAGCCCAGGCGCGAGACATCGAGTTCGAGGCACAGTACCTGGGCGACTGGATGCTGCACTGCCATCTTCCCCACCACATGATGAACAGTATGTCGGACCTGATCGGCGACCGCATGATGACGACCATGAGGCTCGATGACAAGAGTGCGCTAATGCAGATGCAGACATTCGCTGACAGCATTGGCGTCGAGCACATTCACCACGCCCCCATCGCCCCAGACGCCAATACAGTTCCTGGCTTTCCCCAAGATGCCTTCATGGAGATGGGAATGGACAAGGCGGTATATCGTCCGGAGAACTACGGGCTCCCAGCGAACTGGAGCGCGGGCGTCATGGGCATGATGTCGCTGGTGCGCGTCGTGCCGAATGACTTGTACGACAAGATCATGACCATGAAAGCGCAGGGCCAAACACAACCACCTCGACAAACAGAACCCGCTCACGAACACCCTCAGGGATAGAGGGGTGCTAGCAACAACGATTTCTCACAGAGAAAGGCTGATCGAATGACCAAGCTCCAGGCAACAATGACTTCCCTGACGCTGTTCGGTAGTCTTGCCATCTTGTCCCTACGGGCACAGACGAATGCTGATCAGCAAGGCAACAGCCCGACTGCGCTCGAGAGAGCACCGTCACCAAGTTTCAAGCATTCTCCGGAGAAAAAAGGACAAATCGCTGCTCAGACTTTTGTTGTTGTCCAACCAGGATCGCAACCCGCGGCGTTGGAGCCCAGAGTCAGACCCGAAGGAAACGAGATGAAAGAAATGCCCGGCGTGGAAGAGGCGCAGCAACAGAATTCAACTCCTACCACTGGATCAGAACAGCAGAGCACGCCGTCCCAAACTCGTGAACCCGAGGCAGGCCAAGAAATCGAAGGGATGCCCGGAATGCAGCATGTGCCGGGGCAGAGGATGAAGATGGAGCCCCTCCCACCGCCAACGATTCCCAAGCTGGGGTTGACTCAATCCATGACGAAGGGTCCTCGCGTGGATTTGGTAGACCTGGAGCAGATGGCGCTCAAGGGCAACCCCACTCTGCTGCAAGGGGCGGCGCAAATCCGCTCCGCCACCGGACGGGAGCTGCAATCCGGCCTGTGGCCCAATCCCACGGCGGGTTATATCGGAGAGCAGATCCGCGGCGGCTCATTCGGCGGCGGCGAGCAGGGATTCTTCGTTGAGCAGGAATTCATCCTTGGCGGCAAGCTGGGCCTCAATCGGAAGATCTTTGCCCAGGATGTCCGGCAGGCGGAAGCCGAAAATGAGGAGCAACGGCTGCGCGTGACCAATGCGGTGAAGATCCAGTACTACCAAGCCCTGGCCGCACAGGAGATGGTGAATATGCGCAAGGAGTTGTTACAGATCTCCTCGGAAACCGCAAAGTATAGCCGCCAGCTCTTCAACATAGGCCAGCAAAACGAGAGCGAGGTTCTACTGGCAGAAATCGAAGCACAGGAGTCAGATCTGGCCGTCGTTTCAGCGGAGCAGCTTAGGAGCCGCGCCGGGAGTGCGCTTGCTGCAGTGGTCGGTAACCCAAGTGTTCAGGAAGCAACTCTGGGTGGAGGTCTGGAGGAGAACCTCCCTGAACTGGACGAGCCACACCTTGTAGATGCTCTTCTGCGGGAAAGCCCAGCCGTTCGCATCGCCCAGGTCGGAGTTACGCGTGCCGAAGCTGCCGTGGCGCGAGCCAGCAGGGAACGGGTGCCTGATCTTGTGGTGCGAGGCGGACTAGAACAAAACCTCGAGCAACTGGAGTCGACTGGGCGTCCTGTTGGACTTCAGGGTTTTGCCGAAGTTGGCGTGCGGTTGAAGCTATTTGATCGCAATCAGGGAAACATCGAAGCGGCACAGGCAGAGTTGGAGCGGTCACGGGCGGAGGTCACGCGTATTGAGTTGGTTCTGCGCGAGCGCGCGGCGTCCTTTGTAGAGAACTACCGCACAGCCAAGACCGTGGTCGAGCGGTACCGCACTGAAATCCTGCCCCGTGCACAGCGTGCCTACGCGCTGATCTACAGGCGGTACGGGTTGTTGCAAGCTTCTTATCCCCAAGTCTTGCTCTCCGAACGCGCCTTGTTCAACGCCGAGACTGAGTACATACAGAATCTCGAAACAGCGTGGATAAATGCGATTGCGTTGCAAGGTTTCTTGCTAACGGACGGTCTTGAGGCACCTACGCGCCCGACCGATGTGGACAGGCCGGTTCGAGAAGTGAACGTACCTTCCAGCATGGACACAGCATTCGAAAGGAAATAACCGCGCGATTCAGGACTTCAGCGGGCACCGCCCCCAAGCTTGCGCGCCGAAGAGGAACGGAGGTGAAACGATCGAATCCCAAAAGGATGGCAGCACGAAAAGAGGAGCAAAGAGAGAACAGTTTCTGACGA
>JBPYDQ010001112.1:0-5364 GCA_051986135.1 Terriglobales bacterium
TGATCTTTCCGCAGCCTTCGATAACATTGGCAAACCGCCGGCCATTCTCGACCTTGACGTAGTTAAGGACTTTTGACTCGACGTTTTCCGGCTCGCGGCGGCGGGATGGGAAATATCCGGGGTCGAAAATTCGGGCAAATACGAACACGGTTTATACGGAGTAGAACCAGTTCTGGGCGGCTGAAATTCCGAGCTTCGCCGACACTCTGCTCGTCGCTGAAGTTCCAAGCGACTACATGGACTGTATCCCAGGCATCATTTGAACAGTGAGACGAGAGCTGCCAGAATAAGCAACCCCCGAAGGCGAAAAATCAATCCTACATGTGAGAACTTCCTTGAGCCACCAGGGTTTAAACTAGGGGAAGAGATGAAATCCTCTCGCGTCAGCAAAGTCTTACATCGGTGGCTAGTGTCGGTTTCTGTCGTATTCCTGTGCTTATGGGCGCATTCCACCTGGGCATCGCTGGGGCGTGACGCCAGCTCGGTGGAAAGAGACCAGGTGCACATGAAGGCGGCGCTTCGGCTGGCGCACAGTGAACCGGCCTATACCGTACACGAACTTAAAACTCCCACCGGCACCGTGGTTCGCGAATACGTTTCGTCGGCGGGAAAAGTTTTTGGCGTAGCCTGGCAAGGACCGTGGCTCCCCGACTTTCGCCAAATCCTGGGTGATTACTTCGAGCCCGTCATGCAGGCCCCCCGTGAGCAGCGCCAAGGTCGGGGACCGCTGGTCGTCAGACAACCCCGAGTGGTCTTTCAGTCCGCCGGCCACATGCGTTCGTTTTTCGGCAGAGCCTACGTACCGGACATGCTGCCAAAAGGCGTGAGCGCAGACGTAGTTCAGTAAACGACTCAGTACAACTGGAGGAAATGCGTGCGCAAGTTGCGGGCGGTAGCATTGTTCGGAGCACTGAGTCTAACGTTGAGCTGCGGCGGAGGCAGTAGCAGCAGCAGTGGTGGCGGCGGCGGTGGGGACGGAACACCTGGATGCAACAATGGCACATCGCCCTCTCCTAGCGGCAACACCATAGCGGCCTCGGCCTCGAACGTTGCCACGATTACCGTCGATGGCGGATTACCAAACCTTCCCGTCAGTTACGTGAATGGAATTTTTACGACCGTGATGGTGTGCCTACCTGGCGCAACCAAGGGTGGACCGGATTGTCAAAACATCGATCACGTGCTGGTCGACACCGGGTCCTACGGATTAAGGCTTCTACAGGGTCCCGCGACCGGAACTGCCGGCGGCAAACTCACGCTGTCTCTCACACAGCAGAAGGATACTTCCGGTAACCTGATCGCCGAGTGTGCTCAGTTCTCCGACGGGATCACCTGGGGATCGGTCAGGATGGCCGATATCTACGTAAGCGGCGAAACTGCTGGTAATGTTCCAATACAGGTCATTGGCGACTCGAATCCGCAGTTCGCCACCGTGCCGTCGGCCTGCACGGCGTTCGGCACTCCAGAGGACACCGTTTCCAAACTGCTGGCCAATGGCATCATTGGAATCGGACCCTTTCCCGTAGATTGCGGCCTCGGTTGCGCACCGGGTACGACTACTAATCCCGGACTGTATTACGCATGCCCCTCTTCCGGCGGTTGTACCACGGGTAGCCTGCCGACCACCCTCGCTGTGAATTCCCAGGTCCAAAACCCGGTTTCGAAGTTTGCCGTCGACAATAACGGCGTCATCATGCAGTTGCCGGCTGTGCCGGCACCAGGCTTGGCAGTCGTCACCGGCTCCCTGGTATTCGGAATCGGAACAAAGAGTAATAACGGGCTCGGAAACGCGAAGGTTTTCACAGGAGATCCATCCACCGCAAATATCACAACTAACTTCGCCAGTCAGACCTTTACCCAGAGTTTCATCGACAGCGGTTCGAACGGTTATTTCTTTCCCAGCAACATTCCAACCTGCACGACTAACACAGGGTTTTACTGTCCTACTTCGAACCTTACGTGCTCGGCCACGAATTTGGGTCAGAATGGAAACCAGAACGCGATCAATTTCAATGTCGCGAATGCTGATTCCTTATCGGGCGCAAACAACGCGTTCGACAATATAGCTGGCCCGAATAATCCGGCGCCGGGTTCGAACGGCGCCACCGGCTTTGACTGGGGACTGCCGTTCTTCTATGGAAGAAATGTCTTTACCGGCATAGAAGGTGCGGCGATGCCGGCAGGAGTTCCACCCGGGCCCTTCTACGCATACTAGATAGCTTCGTTTTGGAGCAGCTGATTGACCTTGTGGTCGCCAGCCCCAACACTGTTCGCGCAACCGAAATGTCCTCGTACCAAATTGGTGTTGGTGATTCTATCCTTTCCGCGCGTTCATATCTGAATGGATAGCCTCAAGCAGCGACTCCCGCACAGGGATCGGCTCAAGGTCCATTGTGCATGAGTGGCCCACCCGCTTGCGCTCACTAACATGCCCTCGAAATTTCGGCCCGAAAGTCAGTGGCCGTTTTGGCACGCCGGATGCTGCTCCTGGTTTAGGCGACTGAGTTCGCTAGCTGTTTCGAGACGTAAATCGAAGAGGGGGAACGTTCTCGATGCAACATTCGACGGAAATGAGGAGGAGATATGACGAAGAAGCGAAATTTGTTCCCCCTGCCCGCAATGCTTCTGCTGGCAATGGGGTTGGCTAGCGCACAGATAGGCCAGCAGGCCGTGAAGGTAAGGATTCCCTTCGATTTCACTGCAGGCAACAAGGCTTTACCGTCCGGGCAATACCGTGTGGCTGCAATTTCTGATACGGGCACGCTCTCGGTCATCGGAGGCGGTTCTGAGCTGGCCATGGTCAACTCGTATGCCGTTCAAGCCAACGCGGCATCGACTAGCACGAAACTCATCTTTCACCGCTACGGCGACGAATACTTCCTGTACCAAGTCTGGGTGCAGGGAGAGAGCCGCGGTCGCGAATTGCCACCGACAAAAGTCGAAAAAGAGTTGGCTAGCAATGCGCGATCCAGCACTGTAGCCGTGTTGGCTTACAGGTGATCTGAACAGCTCATGCTGTTTGAGAGCAAAACCTCCCCCAATTTTTCAGCTAATGGGAAAACGTCAGGGAGCACACGAATCCGCGGCAGTCCCTGACGTTTCTCATTGTTAGCTGTGACAGGCTCGCCTGGTCGCACAGTAACGATTTGGAAGCGGCCCACAAAAAGGTCCGGCATCGACTGGTTTCCGCCCGCGGTAAGGTATTACACTAGCAGAAGTTTCTACGATGGGCGGTTAGCTCAGTTGGTTAGAGCGCGTGCCTTACAAGCACGAGGTCGCAGGTTCGAGTCCTGCACTGCCCACCAATAAACCCCTTCTGTATGTCTCAGCTGCAAATTCATACACCTCAGACCCCTTGGAGCCTAGTTAAGAGGAGGTGCGGAGCTTAACGGAATGCGATATGCTCACGGCGAACTATTGAGGGCAGATGACAATTTTCGGAATCCGTTGACCACGAGGAAACTATTGATGGCACCACGACACTGGTTCGTCTCTATTAGCGCATCTTCCTTGGTGGTCGCGGTCACGCTCGTAAGCCTGCTACGGATTCCTCCAGCGAGAGCGAGCGAACACAAATATAAGACTATCTCAAACGACCAAGCACTCGAAATGCTGAAACTCATCGAGACTGATATCAAAGCCAATTATTACGACCCCACCTTCCACAGTTTCGATCTGGACAAGCGGTTCGAGCAGGCACGACGCGAAATTATGGCGGCCAAGTCTCAGGATGAAGCTTTCCTGGACATTGCGGGAGCTGTCGTGGCGCTCAAGGATTCACACACGCGGTTCATTCCGCCCGCGCGCCCCTACGGCGTCGACTATGGCTGGAGTATGCAAGCCATCGGAGACGCCAAGTGCTACGTCGCGGCTGTTCGCCTCGGTAGCGATGCCGCGTCGAAAGGGCTTAGGCCCGGAGACCAAGTGGTCAGCGTGAATGGTGTCAAAGTTCTGCGGCAAGATATCAAATACCTGACATATTCCTTCCGAGTCTTCCCTCAGTCCGGCCTTCATTTGGAAGTGCAATCTCCCGATGGCAGTAAAAGGGCCCTGGTGGCAATGGCGAAAGTCATCCCCGGTCAGGAGATCGTGCGCCATTCCGACGTGTTGGAATGGATGCGCCACAACCATGGACCGGCGGACCGCTCACGCTACTACAGGCCAAACAAGCAAGTGCTTTTCTGGAAGCTGCCCGATTTCCTCCTCTCTCCCGAAGACGCCGAGCATCTAGTAGCAAAGGAACACTCCTACGACACTATCGTCCTGGACCTTCGCGGAAACCCAGGAGGGCTGAGCGACGCGCTGGACAAGTTCATCGGTGCGTTTTTTGATCACGACATCAAGATAGGCGACCGGAAGGCACGAAACGAAATGCAGCCCAAAATGGCCAAGGGACGTGGCGGAAAGGCGTTCGCAGGCAAGCTGATCGTCCTCGTCGACAGTGAATCGCAGTCTGCATCGGAGATATTCGCACGGGTCGTTCAACTCGAAAAGCGCGGTATTGTCTTAGGAGATCGCTCCGCGGGCGCCGTAATGGAGTCCAAACCATTCATCCACGCGGTAAACTTGGATGCGACAAATGTAGCTCAATACAACACGAGCATTACCATCGCTGATGTAATCATGTTCGATGGCAAGAGCCTCGAAAATGTGGGAGTGACACCAGACGAGCGAATCTTGCCTACGCCTGCAGATCTCGCCGCTGGGCACGATCCGGTGTTGGCCCGTGCCGCCGAGATCGCAGGAATCGAAATGACGCCCGAAGAGGCAGGGAAGATCTTCCCGTTTGACTGGCCGAAGGAGGAAATGCCCGTGATCGGTAAAGTTCGCACCCTGCGCCCTCACGTCAGCTCAGCGTCGAAACGAGACAGTTCCAGCAAGACGAGGATAGTTGACGTTATCAGGCCTTCGCGCGTTATTGACCACTGGTCAACTTGTGCTATTGATGTTTCAGCAATTGACCTGTAACGCCCAGCCCGTTTCCATCGATCGAATTGCCCTCGATGACTTTGAGTAGTGGTTGTAATTGTGTCAGCTGGCATCGCCATTGCGTTTTTTGAAAGGCGCGAGATTCGAGAGATTTCCTGGAAAGTAGGGCCGTCTATTTCGATACAAAATGGACCCAGTTGTGAACGATTATTTCTGCCTAGCTATCGCTCTACAATCCTTTACTGACTTTTAACACACGGTTAAACAGTCAGAAGCCCCGGAAGTGCTACACTTCCGATCCTTCCAGGAGGAACTCGCGTGAAGAACACTTATTTTCCGGCGCTCGTAATCGGTTTGGCACTCGTCCTCATCCCAGGAAAACTCGTTACAAAAGTGGCTGCCTCTGAGAACCCCAATCCCTCGGTGAACTTTCGT
>JBPYDQ010001113.1:0-3651 GCA_051986135.1 Terriglobales bacterium
CTGCCATTCAATCCCATACTGCTGGCGTTTTCGCCAGCGCGGAACTGAAGCGGCAGCACCCCCATGCCAATCAGGTTGCTGCGATGGATGCGCTCGTAGCTCTCGGCAATCACGGCCTTCACGCCCAGCAGGCGAGGTCCCTTGGCTGCCCAGTCGCGCGAAGAACCGGAACCGTATTCCTTGCCGGCGATGACCACGAGCGGCACGCCTTCCGCGATATATCTTTCCGACGCTTCGAAGATGGTCATCTCCGCGCCATCGGGCAGGTGCTTGGTGAATCCGCCTTCGAGATTGGGGACCATTTTGTTCCGCAGGCGCACGTTGGCAAAGGTTCCCCGCACCATGACCTCGTGATTGCCGCGCCGCGAGCCGTAGGAGTTGAAGTCGGCTGGCTTGACTCCGTGTTCCTCGAGGTACCTTCCCGCCGGGCTGTCCTTCTTGATCGAGCCCGCGGGGGAGATGTGGTCGGTGGTCACGCTGTCGCCAAGCAGGGCCAGCACCCGTGCCCCGCGAAGGTCCGCGACCGGCTCGGGCTCGGTAAGCATTCCCTCGAAATAGGGAGCGCGGCGGATGTAGGTAGAATCGGCATCCCAGGCGTAGGTCTCGCCTTCGGGAACCCGTAACGAGCGCCAGTGCTCGTCACCGGCAAAGACTTCGTCATAGCTCTTGCGGAACATCGACGCGGAAATCGAATTCTCGACCGCTTCGTCGACTTCGCGCTGCGTCGGCCAAATGTCGGCAAGGTAAACGGGCTTACCGTCACGGTCCTTACCCAGCGGATCCTTGCGAAGATCGACATCGATTCTGCCCGCGAGGGCGAAGGCCACGACCAGCGGCGGCGACATCAGGTAGTTTGCGCGCACGTCGGGGTTGATTCGGCCTTCGAAGTTGCGATTGCCGGAGAGAACGGATGCGACCACCAGGTTCTTGCGGTCGATTTCCTCCGAGATCTCCGGCGGCAGGGGCCCGGAATTTCCAATGCAGGTGGTGCAGCCATATCCGACCAGATGAAACTTCAGTTTTTCCAGATACGGCATGAGGCCGGCCTTCTCGAGGTAATCGCGGACAACTTTGGATCCCGGGGCAAGCGACGTCTTCACCCATTCGGGAACTTTGAGGCCGCGCTCGACCGCCTTTTTGGCGACCAGACCGGCGGCAAGCATTACCGACGGATTCGAGGTATTGGTGCAGCTCGTGATCGCGGCGATCACAACTTTTCCGTGACTCAGATGACCGTTTCCAGAAACCACGGCGGCCGCCCCCTGGCCCGGCTTCATCAGGGAAGGTAACGCATTCTCAAATGATTGCTTCGCCTGGGAAAGCGGCACCCGGTCCTGCGGGCGCTTGGGGCCTGCCAGACTGGGCTCGACGGTTCCGAGATCCAGAGTCAACCGCTCAGAGTACTCCGCCTCGGGCGTGCTCTCATCGTGATAGAGACCCTGCTCGCGGGAATACGCTTCGACTAAAGCAATCTGCTCTTCCGGACGGCCCGTGAGGCGCAAATATTCCAGCGTCTCGCGGTCGATGGGAAAAATTCCGCAGGTCGCGCCATATTCCGGCGACATATTTCCAATGGTTGCGCGGTCTGCGAGCGGCAGGTCTTTTAGGCCGGAACCGAAGTATTCGACGAATTTCCCGACCACACCGTGCTTGCGCAGCATTTCCGTGATGGTCAGCACCAGATCGGTGGCCGTCGCTCCCTCGCGCAGGCGGCCGGTAAGCTTCACCCCGACCACTTGCGGGATCAACATGGAAACCGGCTGCCCCAGCATGGCAGCTTCGGCCTCGATCCCACCCACGCCCCAGCCGAGAACTCCAAGCCCATTGATCATGGTGGTGTGGGAGTCGGTGCCCACGAGCGTGTCCGGATAGGCGTACCGCTTCCCGTCGCCTTCACTCACAAACACCACGCGCGCCAGATATTCGAGATTGACCTGATGCACAATGCCGGTATCCGGGGGAACGATGGCCAGGTTGCGAAACGCGCTTTGTCCCCAGCGCAGGAACGCGTAGCGCTCCTGGTTGCGCTGAAATTCGAGTTCCGCGTTTAACGCCAGGGCGGTAGGTTTGCCGAATTCATCTACCTGCACCGAGTGGTCGATGACCAGCTCGGCCGGTTGGAGGGGATTGATCAGTCGAGGATCGCCGCCCAGTTCCTTCATCGCATCGCGCATGGCGGCGAGATCGACGACCGCAGGGACGCCGGTAAAATCCTGCATGAGAACCCGGCTGGGAGTAAAAGCAATTTCCTTTTCCGATTTGGTTCTGCCGTTCCAGGATGCCAGAGCGCGAATGTCCTCCGATTTCACGTTTCGCCCGTCTTCCCGGCGCAAGAGATTTTCGAGCAGAATGCGCAGCGAAAAGGGCAGATGGGTCGTAGGAATTCTCTGCCGGTCGAGAGCGTCGAGCCTTGAGATTTCGTATTCCCTGCTGCCGACTTTCAACCTAGAGCGTGAACCAAAACTATCCATGGGACGGCCTTTCCTATGAAATTTTTATCAGGAGAAGCAACAGATTAGTTTAGCCGTTCGGGAGGGGGCGCACGCTCAAATCTCGACGGAATTCAAATCCGAAGAAATCGGCCTTCACGGCCGCGGTCTCGAGAATTTCACTTCGCCCGCAGCAGCAGCACCGGCACGCTGATATTGTGCTGAACGCGGGTTGCGGTTGTGCCGAGGAAAAGATCGCCCAGGAAGCGGTGCCCGTGAGTGCTCATCGCCACCAGGTCGCAGCCCTTTTGCTCGACCCAACGTACGATCTCCTTCGCTGGATCGCCGTAGGCAAGCTCGGCGTGGGCGCCAATTCCCGCGGCTTCGAACTCCTCCCGAATGCGCTCCAGGTAGGCGGTATCGTCGGAGATCTCCCGGCTCACCGCGTCCTTGCCGTAGGTGCGCGCCGCCCAGCCATCGGCAACGTGCAGCAGGACCACGCGGCTGTGGAACAATTTCGCCAGCTGCTTCACGTGATCAATGATCGCTCGATCCGTCGGCGTCCCATCGAGGGTCACAAGAATGGTTTTGTACATGCCCTATCCGCCAACCACCACGTGCCAAGCCGACCGCAGTGACTCCGGCAGTCCCCAAACATCGAGAGCGGTAATCAACAACGCGCTTCCCCAGCCTGCGGCCATCAGGAACCATCCATTCTTCCAGCCGCGCATCTTGGCGCGCGAACTAGTAAAGTGCAGCAGGGGAAACATGGCGAATGGAAGCTGCAGAGCAAGTATCACCTGACTCAGCGTGAGCAGATCGTTCACGCTGGCGTTTCCCCGCAGCCCGATGATCACAACTGCGGGAATGATCGCCAGCGCTCGGGTGATGAGACGGCGCAACCACGGCCGAATGCGCCAGTGCATGAACCCTTCCATGACCACCTGGCCGGCGAGCGTTCCGGTGATCGTACTGCTCTGCCCGCTGGCCAGTAGAGCCACAACGAAGAGCGTGCTGGCCAGCGAGGTTCCGAGCAAGGGCGCCAGGGTCAGGTAAGCAATGCGAATCCAGTCGCTGTCGGGACTGAAGAAGATGGTGTGCCCACCCGCAGCTTCAACACTGGTTCTACCGTAAAACACCAGGGCCGCCAGCACCAGTATCGCGGCGTTGACCAGGAACGCCACCGACAGCGCCGTGGTCGAGTCAATCACATTGAAGCGGA
>JBPYDQ010001114.1:0-2941 GCA_051986135.1 Terriglobales bacterium
CCCAAAGGCCGATCAAAACGACCTCGTCTTCAAGATCGACGGATGGAGTGCGCATGACCGGGTCGCATCGTCATGCGACGAGCGCTGGCTCACGATCAACAAGTCGTGCCGTGCCGTGTGGCGTTAAAAAAAGACTGAAGGTGCAGGCCTTACCCGGTAACTGAAAGGGACTTCCAATCTTTCTGACATGATCCATTCTCCGTCCGAATCATTTCTCAGCGCGGGGTAGTAAGTAGACCTCTCGAGGTGTCAACAAAAGAAGCCGTCATTTTCAGGCGTAAGTTCCGGATCCTCTACTGTCAAATGTGACCGAACTTACCTTTCCTGATGTTCTGCGGTTGTCCGCTAACTCTAGCTCTATTTGGGCGCGAATTCGAAAGCCGAATCTCATCCCTGCGCGACCCTAGTTCGCGTGTCTTGCACAGTGACAGCTCCCAGCGACCTTCGGGATTTTCCTGGTTTCTCTGATTGCATCATCCGCATCTCTTGCTCCTCGGTTAACCTGGGAAACAGAAATGCAATTTTGTCGCTGCATTCCCACGAAACTACTGCAACAGCATTTGAGTGACGTAGGACCGGTAGAGTCGATCCCTCGAACCCCAAAATTCTCGCCAGCTACTGCCCATCGCATTATTCCCACTGTCCCAGTTGACAGTATCGAAGGGCTGGAGTGGCGTGCAACATAGGCATGTAAGAGTGTTTCCGCACGACTGCGGGTCGCCGTTCTTTGATGCGAACGGTCATCAAAAAGAGATGAACCCATGAGTGTTACTAGCGCCAATGGGGTACAGTCGAAGCTCAGCTTCGTCCTGCCAATCGAGTCGCAGCCGGAACCTGCTATAGCTTGTTGCGCAATGAGGTCCCAACTGACCGCGCCGCCATCATCTCCAGCATCGCCGTCCTCGTTTCGCTCGCATTCAATATTGAAGCCAGTGAAGAAGAAACTCTCATGTCACACATGAATCGACCAACGAAAAGGCCTGGCCCCTCTCCGGTATCCTTATGTTTGCGCCTGCGCTACTTTGGCCCGTGCTATTTGACAGCCGACGCAGTTTATAGCTCAAATCCGACTGCGTTGGTTAACGGCGAGGTCGGTTGTTAGATTGCCGAACGATGGTGCGTTTCGTCGAATTTTTGAATTTGCTTAACCGGTTGGATCACGAAATTGACTACGCCTATACCTCCCGAATAACGTCGAGAGCCGCGCCGTCATTCACAGACGTTTTCCATCCCGTCGAACCGTTTCAGGTGCGATTCGCCTTAGAAAGAACCTTTTGACAGATGGTGCAGTTGTCGACCATGAGTTCAGCCGGTCAATTTGATCCAAGACGCTTTCTTAGCGATGCTGCTGATGGTCTCCGAGGCAGAATCATTGGCATCTATACAATCTTGCTGGTTTTCAATCTCGGCCCCTGGATCTGGGCAGCAATCGTTTTCCATCACTATCCTGTGCTTCTGGGAACTTCGCTCGTAGCTTACAGTTTCGGTCTGCGGCATGCCGTAGACGCGGATCACATCGCAGCGATTGATAACGTGACGCGCAAGCTTATGCAGGACGGAAAACGGCCGGTCGCCGTGGGATTCATGTTTTCACTTGGGCATTCCACCATAGTTGTGCTCGGTGCGGCGGCAATTGCTGGGGCGGCAATGGTGCTACAGCACAGACTCGACGTCGTGCGCGATATCGGGGGGGTAATAGGCACACTCATTTCCGCATTCTTTCTGTTCGCGATCGCCGTCGTTAACATTATCGTGCTTCGCTCCATCTACGGTGTTTTCTTGCGGGTCCGGCTCGGCGAACCATACATAGAAGAGGATTTCGATATGCTGTTAGGAAACCGGGGATTCCTTTCGCGAATATTTCGGCCCATGTTCAGAATGATTGGCCGAAGCTGGCACATGTATCCTCTCGGACTGCTGTTTGGTTTGGGATTCGACACCGCGACGGAGATTGGCCTGTTGGGGATTTCCGCCGCTGAGGCGTCTAAGGGTTTGTCTTTCTGGTCAATTCTGGTATTCCCTATTCTATTCGCGGCTGGCATGTCGCTGATCGACACGACTGACAACATACTGATGTTGGGCGCGTACGGATGGGCGTTCGTGAAACCTATCCGCAAGCTCTACTACAATCTCACGATAACTTCGGTGTCGGTGATAGTTGCTCTGGTCGTGGGAGGAATCGAGGCGTTGGGACTATTGGCAGGGCACTTCCATTCAAAGGGCTCATTCTGGAAAGCAGTGATCGCGTTAAATGATAACTTTGGCATCCTTGGATTCTTCATTATTGGACTCTTCGCCTTGAGTTGGATCGTCTCAATCGTTGTCTACAAGTGGAGGCGCTTTGACGAACTGGATGTGGCGGCGTGTACCGACGCCAGCAGCGACTAAACTTCGGCATCCATTGGAGATATCGAAAATGCAGTGGGCTGACATGCCAGGCCTGCTTGGCGGTGCTTTTTACTGTTTTTTGTCGACGGACGCTCGCCGTTGAAGTGTTCCGCGGTTAATCATTTTCATTTGAGTGAGCTTAGAGGAGGTAGGCGCGCCCGGCAGGACTTGAACCTGCGGCATTCCGCTTAGGAGCGGAGTACAAAATCTAAGTGCCGCCGCTGAAGGCTTCGTCTGATCGTCGCCAGGTTTGGCGAGATGGATATCGCCAAATGGTGCAATACGCGCGGACAGCTCGGCCCGGCTGGGCACAGTGGCGATCCGGCGAGGCTTTCCGTGGACGGACTACCTTGCACAAGCCCGCTCTGTGTTTGCGAGAGTCCCTAGCTGATACCGCAGGCACATCATTCCTTGTTCGCAAAGAAGAAGTGCAGGTTCACTCCCGCCACATTCCAGTTCACAGGCGTACAGGTAGCGCAGTGCTGGCGCCGATAGTACGTTGCGAACATGAAGGAGCGCTTTGCAATCCCAATCAAAACGATTTTAGACTCCC
>JBPYDQ010001115.1:0-4984 GCA_051986135.1 Terriglobales bacterium
CGCCAGTCGGCGGACCAGATTGTGCAGCGGGTCATGACCCTGACCCCGGAAGATCGGGTCATGGTTATGGCGCCGATCGTGCGCGGGCGTAAGGGCGAGTTCAAAAAGGAGATGGAGACGCTTGTCAGTCATGGGTATACCCGGGCGCGCATTGACGGGGAATTGATGAATCTGGAAGATGAGATCAATCTTGATAAGCGCAAGAATCACACCATTGAAGTTGTGATCGACCGACTGCTGGTGAAGCCGGGGATTGAGCATCGGCTGGAGACTTCGATTGGTCTGGCGATGAAGCTGGCCGGGGGGCTGGTGCAGGTGGCGGTGGTCGGAGGCGAAGATCAGTTGTATTCCGAGAGACTAGCTTGCCCGGATTGCGGGATTAACGTTCCCCAGCTTGAGCCTCGGTCGTTTTCCTTCAACAGCGTGTATGGAGCTTGCCCCGAGTGCCACGGGCTGGGGAGCAAATATGATTTCGACCCGGCGAAAGTGATCAATGATTGGTCGAAGCCGCTGCTCGACGGCGGGCTTGGGCCGGGATCGGCATCGCAGAATCTCATTCATCAGTTGCAGGTTGTCTCGTCGGCGTACAGGATTGATCTCAGCACCCCGTTCGAGAAGCTCTCGGAGAAGGTTCAAGATTTCCTTTTGAATGGCGAGCAAGGGCGCGGCGGGCGCACTGGGTTTCACGGCATCTTTGGATATCTGAAACAGAATCTGGAGGAGTCGACCTCGGAAGGTTATCGCGATTGGCTGATGGATCATATGTCAGCGACGGAGTGCCAGGTGTGCCACGGGAAACGGCTGCGGCCGGAGAGTCTGGCAGTCAAGGTGAATGGCATGTCGATCGCAGACATTACGGCCATGCCGGTCGCGCGGGCGCTGGAAACCGCGCAGGGGATCAAGCTGGCCGGGCGCGAGGCTGCCATCGCGGGGCGGGTCGTGCATGAGGTGGTGGAGCGACTCGAGTTCCTGAATGCTGTCGGCCTGGGTTATATTTCGCTGGATCGCTCAGCGGCGACGTTGTCGGGTGGGGAAGGGCAGCGCATCCGGCTGGCGACCCAGATCGGATCGAAGCTGCGCGGAGTCTTGTATGTACTCGATGAGCCGTCGATTGGGCTGCATCATCGCGACAATGGACGGCTGCTGAACGCGCTGGAGAACCTGAGGGATTTGGGAAATACCGTGCTCGTGGTGGAGCATGATGAAGAGACGATTCGCCGGGCGGATTATGTGGTGGATCTGGGGCCGGGAGCCGGGCGGCATGGTGGAAACCTGGTCGCGCAGGGGACGCCGGACCAGATCATGCGAGCGCCCAATTCGCTGACTGGGGCATATATCTCGGGCAGGACGCAGATCGAGATGCGGCCGCAGCGGAGGCAGAGGAATGGAGCCGGCCTTACGATCCTGGGAGCACGAGAGAACAATCTCAAAAACCTGGATGTCACGTTTCCCTTGGGCGTGATGACCGTCATTACAGGAGTTTCGGGCTCGGGAAAATCGACGCTGGTGAATGACATTCTCTATCGCGCGCTGGCCCGACAGCTTTATCGCTCGCGGGAAAAAGCCGGAGAGCACAAGGCGATCTCGGGCGCGGAGAATATTGACAAGGTCATCCGCATCGATCAGTCACCGATCGGGCGGACGCCGCGCTCGAATCCGGCAACGTATACCGGAGTGTTCACAGCGATTCGCGATCTCTACGCGATGTTGCCCGAGTCGCGCGAGCGCGGCTACAAGGCAGGACGGTTTTCATTCAATGTTTCCGGTGGGCGTTGCGAGGCCTGCCAGGGCGAGGGGCAGCGCCGTATTGAGATGAATTTTCTGCCCGATGTGTACGTGCTGTGCGAAGTGTGCGGCGGACGACGCTATAATTCCGAGACTCTTGCGGTCAAGTACAAAGGGTACTCCATCGCCGATTTGCTGGAGATGCCGGTTTCCGATGCGTTGCCAATTCTCGAAAACATACCGCAGGTAAAGCCGAAGCTGCAGACGCTGGTGGATGTGGGGCTCGGCTACATTCATCTGGGACAATCAGCCGTGACCCTGTCCGGCGGTGAGGCGCAGCGCATCAAACTGGCGCGCGAGTTGAGCAAGCGGCAGACGGGCAAGACGCTTTACCTGCTCGACGAGCCGACCACCGGGCTGCACTTCGATGACGTGAAGAAGCTTCTGGACGTGCTGCATCGTCTAACAGACTTGGGGAATTCGATCATCATCATCGAACATAACCTGGACGTGATTCGGAACGCCGATTGGATCATCGACCTTGGTCCGGAAGGCGGCGAAGATGGCGGAAGGATCGTAGCGCAGGGTACGCCGGAGCAAGTGGCACGAGTGAAGAAGTCGTATACGGGGCAGGCGCTGGCGGCCTACTTTGGAAGGGCAATTCCCAGTTCGCAGTTGTCGGTTCCCAGTTAGAAGGAATCCTGCTTGGCATCTCCCGAGAATCCGCAATTTGAACCGGCGGCCCACCCAGCGGCTGAGCCGGCCTCTCCGTTTCAGGGCGAGACTCCTGGAATTGCACCCAATGTGGAAGGCTCCCTTGGTACTGCTCCGACTCCGCCAACGCCGATCGAAGATCCGGTCTGGAGTGGCTGGGACGTGTTGCTGGTTGCAATTTTGACCTTCGTCGTAGTCCTGATGATGCAGCTTGCGGCGGCGAAAGCAGCTCAATTGCTGTGGTATCCGCAGCTGTCGCTGCGCCAGGCGGCACAACAGGTCGAGAAACGACCGATTCTTTTGATCGTCTCGCAGATTGTGCTCTACATTCCGATTGCCCTGCTGATGATCGCGATGGTGGAAGGCAAGTACCGGGTACCGTTCTGGCGAGCCATTAGCTGGAACTGGCCGCGCACGGTTTGGAGGTGGATTGCGCTGGGGGTGGTGCTTCTGCTGCTGTTGACTATGTTTGAGAACCTGCTGCCCATGCCAAACGATACTCCCTTCCAGCGCTTGTTCGACCGACCACTGGATGCCTACCTTCTGGGTCTGGTTTCCATCACGTTGGCCCCGTTGATTGAGGAATTGTTCTTTCGCGGGTTGCTGTATCCCGTGTTGGCCAGGAGGACGGGAATGGCGTGGGGAGTCGTGCTGAGCGCTGTGCCTTTCGCGTTGCTGCATCTTCCGCAATACGCCAATGCCTGGGCCGCAGGCTTGGTGATTTTCATCGTCGGTCTTGTTTTAGGCGTAGTCCGGGCAAAGACCCGGTCGGTAGGATCCAGTTTCCTGGTGCATGCGGGTTACAACGGGATCCAGATGCTGATCGCACTGGCATTCACTCACGGGTTTACGCGCATGCCGAAAGGATTGCTGGAGGGTTGGCGGAGCTGAGAACCCGTCTCGCTTTGACTCCGTTCTGGCTTCATCCAGAACGTTAACCACAGGCAGCCTGAGTTTGCCAACCGGACTCCGGGATGGCTTTCGGATATAGTAAGCCGGTGCCTCCGCCTGCGGCGGAGAGTCGGTCACGGTTCAAGCCAGGGAGGATATGCAGCCAGACCCCAAAATTCTGGCCGAAACTTTGCTGTCCGCTTCCATCCTTGAAGCCATCCCTGATGCCATCGCCGCTGTCAATCAGCAAGGCCTGATTATCCAGGTCAATTCGCAGACCGAAGCGATGTTCGGTTACACGCGCGAGGAGATGATCGGGCAGAGCGTGGAGATGCTGGTGCCGGAGCGGCAGCGCGCCCAACATCGTCATCATCGCGCAGACTACCATTCGCGGCCGAAGATTCGGCGCATGGGGTCAGCTCTCGATTTGGATGGAAGGCGCCGGGACGGGTCGGAGTTCCCCGTCGAAATCAGTTTAAGCCGCGTGACCACCGGCAGCGGAGCGATTGTATTGAGCGTCATTCGCGATATCAGTGATCGAAAACGAATCGAAGAGGAGCTGCGGCGGGCGAATGAGGAACTGGATCGCCGCAAGACCCGGGAACTCAGAGATTCCCAGAACAAGCTGGCATTGATTATGGAGTCGTCGCAGGATGCCATCATCGGCAAGAATCTGGACGGCATCATCACCGAGTGGAACCAGGGCGCCAAGCAGATCTATGGCTACTCCGCGGCGGAGATGATCGGGCGGAACGTTTCCCTGCTTTGTCCGCCAGACCGTCCCGACGAGATTCCTGCGATCCTGGAAAAGATTCGGCAGGGGCAGCGAGTCGAATATTTCGAGTCGGTGCGCGTCACCAAAGATGGACAGCGACTGAATATGTCGATTTCGGTTTCTCCGATTTATGATGCGGAGGGGCGGGTTGTCGGGGCATCCGCGATCGGGCGAAATATCACCGCGCAGAAGAAAGTCGAGGAGCAACTGCGCCAATCGCAGAAGATGGAGGCGGTGGGACGGCTTGCGGGCGGCGTTGCTCACGACTTTAACAACCTGCTGGGCATCGTTACCGGCGCAACAGAGCTTTTGCGCGCACGCGTCCACGGCCAGAGCCTGGAGTGCGTGGACAACATTCGGGAGGCAGCAAAACGAGGCGCATCGCTTACCCGTCAATTGCTGTCGTTCAGCCGGCGGCAGCCGGTCGAGACCCAAATTCTGGATTGGAACGAGCGGCTCGAGCAACTCGGCAAATTGTTAAAGCCGCTCATGGGGGACGACGTGGAAATCGTGCTCCCCTCGCGCTCTCGAGAAGCGATTGTCGAGGCCGATCCTGGGCAACTCGATCAGATTGTGCTCAACCTGGCGGTGAATTCGCACGACGCGATGCCGCAAGGCGGGAGACTGATTGTCGAAACCGGGGTGTTCGATCTGGACGAGTCCTTCCGAGGCGGGCACTCCATCAGTCCCGGGCGCTATGTGATGCTCTCCGTCAGTGACAACGGAATCGGGATGGACGAGGCCACCAGGTCACGGATTTTCGAACCGTTTTTTACTACGAAAGAAAGCGGAAAGGGCAGCGGGCTGGGACTGGCGACGGTTTACGGGATCGTGAAACAAGCCGGAGGCCACATCTGGGTCTACAGTGAGCCTGGCCGG
>JBPYDQ010001116.1:0-3527 GCA_051986135.1 Terriglobales bacterium
CCGAACCCGACTGTCCCAGCAGGGCCACAAATTCGCCTTTCACGATCTCGAGGGAAATCCCATCCACCGCCCGGATCAGCGTTTCGCCCATGCGGTAGTGCTTGTTAATATTGTCGGTTTCGACGGCGAAGGGCACAAGTTGGTTGGAATTGGTAGGCGGCATGAACAGACTTATCGGACTTCTCCCCTGATCAGGCCCAGAGCATCGGCCGGAGTAAGATCACTCTTCTTCTTCTGGCTTCCGTTCCCACCTGCAGGCTCCGCCATCACATCCCCTTCACCTGGAGCCAGGAACAAATTGGTCTCCAGGCCGTGTTGCCGCGTGTACAGATCGTAATAGCGGCCGCGCATTCGATAAAGCTGCTCGTGAGTTCCGCGCTCCAAAATCCTGCCCTGCTCCATCACCAGAATCTGGTCGGCACGTCGAATCGTCGACAGCCGGTGGGCGATGACAAAGGTGGTTCGCCCCTGCATCAAGTAGGAGAGCCCGTGCTGGATCAGCGCCTCCGATTCCGAGTCCAAGCTCGAGGTGGCCTCGTCAAGAATAAGAATACGCGGTTCAGCCAAAATAGCTCTTGCTATCGAGATGCGCTGCCGTTGCCCTCCCGATAGCTTCACCCCGCGTTCGCCTACAATCGTCTCATAACCTGCCGCAAAGCTTTCCGCAAATTCATCCACCCGCGCGATGCGGCAAGCCCGCATGATCTCGTCGCTGGTAGCTTGCGGACGCGAAAATGCCACATTCTCCCGAATAGTCCCATCAAAAAGAAAAGATTCCTGCAGCACCACGCCCAGTTGCGTGCGATACGAATCCAGTCGCACCGTGCTCAAATCAAGACCATCGACAAGAATCCGTCCCCGGGTGGGGACATAAAAGGAGGAAATCAATCCAATCGTCGTGGATTTGCCCGAGCCCGACGATCCCACCAGCGCCGTTACCGTGCCCGGCCCGGCGTTGAACGAGACATCCTGAAGTACCGTGCGGTTACCGTCGTAGCTGAAGCTGACGTCTCGGAACTCGATGTGTCCGTTGATTTCCTTTAGAGCTACGGTGCGGTGAGGGTCACGATCTTCCGCACGCTCGCTCAAAATTTCCTGCGTACGCTCCAGGCCGGCGAAAGCCTCAGTCAGCTGCGTGCCGATGGAAACAATCTGCATGATGGGCGCGACCAGAAATCCCAGGAACAGGGTGTAAGTAAAGAAGCCGCCAATAGTGAGCGTTCCCGCCATGATCTGCCGTGCCCCGACAAACATGATCACCGCGCCCACAATTCCCAGCAGCAAGCTGGCCGAGAGGCTCATCACCGACGTGGCCGTCAGAGTCCGCAGTACGTTCTCGAGCAGCCGCGCCACTCCGGCCCCGAACACCTTCTCTTCCCTCTGCTCCGCGTGGTACCCCTTGACCACTCGTACCCCGCCCAACGATTCAGCCAAACGTCCAGTTACCTCGGCGTTGATTTTGCTGCGCTCGCGGAAAATGGGTCGGATCGTCTTCAGAGCCGTTTTCAAAGCAAAGGCAAAGCTCAGCAGAAAAGTCGCGGCCAGTATCGTCATCAAGGCGCTGATGCGGAACAAAACGATCAGAGCGATACCGGCCGTGATTAGTCCGCCGACCAGGTCAACGAGTCCCGTTCCAATCAGGTTCCGTACGCCCTCGACGTCGTTCATGATCCTGGACACCAGGGTCCCCGTCTTGGTCGAATCGTAGAAAGCCACCGGCAACCGGCCGATATGAGCTTGTACCCGTATCCGCAGTTCCGTAATCAGTCTCTGGGCCGCTTTGGAGAGCAACTGGGTCAGCGCAAAGGAAGTTATCCCCTGAATTACTGTAGCGCCTAACACAAGCAATACCAATGATTTAAGTAGCTCGATATGATGTTTAACTATAACTGTATCAATCAGATACTTCGTCGAATACGGCAGCACCAGCCCCGATACCCTATTGATCACCATCAATACAAAGCCAACCGCTAGCACTCGGCGGCGGGGACGAATCAACTCCCAGAGGATGGGAAGCACGATCCGCAATTGCGGTGTTTTGGAGGCTATGTCCGATTCGGCCTTACCAGCAGGACTCATCGCTGATTAGACTCTACTCTATCGAGTTTGGGCTCAGAGTTGTTGGGCGCGATGGAACGCGATTCCTCTCTTCCTGATTCCTACGCCATAATGTCTCAGTGAGTCCTGCCAGCTTACCCGGCGCTCGTAATACGATTCTCTCGACCGATCACCTCAGCCGCGTAGTGGATAGCCGGGCCATTGTCAATGAGATCACTGTCGACGTTCGCCGAGGAGAGGTCTTGGCCGTCGTCGGGCCAAGCGGGTCGGGAAAGAGTTCATTCCTGCGCCTGCTGAATCGCCTCGACGAGCCTACCTCCGGAACCGTGTTCCTGGAAGGCACCGATTACCGTCAGATCATGCCGCGCGAATTGCGCCGCCGCGTTGGCATGGTCACGCAGCACCCTTTCCTTTTTCCCGGAACGGCGGCCGATAATCTTCGCTACGGTCCGCGCCAGCGAGGCCAGACACTTTCCGATGCCGACTCCGAACGTTTACTTACCCGGGTAGGACTGCCCGGCTATGGTTCTCGTGATGTCACCAACCTCTCCGGAGGCGAGGCCCAGCGTATTTCACTCGCCCGTTCCCTGGCCAACTCACCCGAGGTCCTGTTAATGGACGAACCTACTTCGGCTCTCGACGAAAGCTCGAAGCTGGGCGTCGAGTCTTTGATTCGCGAGGTCATCGGAAACAGCAAGCTAACCTGCGTGATCGTTACCCATGACACCGCCCAGGCCGCACGCCTGGCCGATCACGCCATGATTCTTGACGCCGGGCGCATCGTGCGCCTCGGTTCGGTCAATGAGGTACTCGATGCTTAAACATTTGTTCTCAAACCAATTGCAGCTCGGTTTGGCACAAGCGGCCGCCGCCGCTTTTCTGGCGTCGATTGTTGTCCTCGTCGCTCGCAGACGCCAGATTCACTTGGAGACGGAAACCCTCATCGCGCTGGTTCGCGGCCTGGTGCAAATCATGGCGGTAGGTTCGATCTTGGTTGTGCTTCTGCGTGGACCTCGCTGGACAGGCGGCTTGCTATTGCTGGCCATGATCATCGCCGCCGGTGCGACCTCGGCGAAGCGGGCTCGCGGGATTCCCGGCTCATTCAAAGTGTCCACCTATTCGATTGCCTGCGGCGCGGGTTCGGTGATTGCCGTCATGACGTGGCTAGGCGTAATTGATACGCCGATCACTGCACTGATCCCAATAGGCAGCATGCTCATTGCCAATGCCATGAACACCAACGGTCTGGCCTTGAACCGATTTCGCTCGGAAGTTCTAGCGCATGTTGGCGAGATCGAAACCGCCCTCGCTCTCGGCGCCGATCCGGGCCAAAGCGTCTATCCCTACGTGCAATCCTCCTTCGAAGCTAGCCTGATCCCGGCAATCGATTCGCTGCGCTCGCTCGGCATCGTGTGGATTCCCGGCCTGATGGCGGGCATGCTGCTTTCAGGCGCACGCCCCGTATACGC
>JBPYDQ010001117.1:0-3387 GCA_051986135.1 Terriglobales bacterium
TGGAGTTGATCGGTACTCCCACCTTGGTGATACTCCGAACGCGCGCGCCGCAGTTGTCTTGCTCGGGCGAAAGGCGAGGGGTGTTCGTTAGGGGCTGGGCAAACAGGCTACCCGCGAGCCTGAATCGCTCACTGCACAGTAGCGTGGGACAGCTTCAGCATGGCCGCAATCTCGCGGGTGGCTTGGCCGTTCGTGCCGCACCGGAACGAATAAACGGAAATTGGTGGGCAACTTCGGCCTGCGTGCGTTCTTTGTAAGCGGCTCGTGAACAGCGTTCTCGGCTGTCCGGGAGTGTGGTATGCGCGGAACTTAAACTTGGGCGGCGGAAGCGAGTGGCTTCCAGTGATGAGGCATCAATTCGCTCAGCCGGGCGATAGAGTGACTGGGGATGCGTGATAGAACATCATGGAACCATGCAAACGGCTCGACACCGCACCGCTTGCAGGAAGCGATGAAGCTTCGCAACACCGCAGCCCTCTTGCCGCCGCGGTCGCTGCCAAAGAATGTCCAGTTGCCGCGGCCCAGCGCAATATCGCGATTGGCCCGTTCCGTGGCGCCGTTGTCAATCTCTAGCTCACCGTCTTCGAGAAAGCGCGTTAGCGCCTCCCACTGATTCAACGCATAGCGCACCGCGGCGCCGGACGGACTCTTCGGTAGCACCTGCTCCTGCAACTCCAGCAGATATCGGTGCAGTTTTCCGACTAACCGCGCCGATATGCGCTGCCGCAATGCCCAACGTTCTGCTGCCGATAGCGATAGCGCTTTGGCGCGCTCCTCCACTGCGTACAGCCGTACGATCAGGTGCAGCGCCGGTCCCATGCCTGGCTCGTCCGATTCCAACGCCTTGAAGAAATATCTCCGGGCGTGCATCCAACATCCGACCTCGGTCATGCCGCGTTGCGACTTGAAAAATGCATCGTAGACGGCATAGGCGTCCGCCTGCAGATATCCTTTGTATCCTTCGAGAAACTTCGCCGGTCCGGAGCGCGCTCGCGTCGACGTGTAGTCGTACACAATCACCGGATGATAAGCGTCTCCCACATACGGCCAGATTCGCCCGATCCTCGCGAAAGGAAGCTTAGGATCCAGCACTTTCACGCTGGTATCGTCGGTGCCGATCACCTTGGACCCCAACAGCTCCTTTTTCATCAGTTGGTACAAAGGATCTAACAAAGCTGCGCATTGCGCCATCCACCCGCCCATGGTTTTGCGTGAGATCTCGATACCATGCCGCTCCCATATCTTTTCCTGACGATGCAGGGGTTGGTGGTCAGCCCACTTCGCCACGATCACTTGCGCCAATAAACTGGCTCCCGCCGTGCTCTTCTCGATCGGTTGCGGTGGCTTGGTTGCAGTCTTGATGGTGCAGTCGCAAGCGTACTTCAGGCACACGTCCTGAATCACTCTCACCGAGGCGGGAATATAGTCGTATTGCTCGCTGGTCTCTTCGGCGATGAGCCGCAGATCCTTCCCGCAGCCCTGGCAATGCTTTTCCGATTCAGCCAGGTCGTGAACAATTCGTTCGCGCTTCAAATGCCTGGCCAGAGGTTGGCGGCCGCTCCGCTTGTGGTTTACCGCTTCGTTCGGTTTCTGCCCGGCTCCCGTGTGGTCGTCGAGGTCATTGTCGTCCTCGCCGGCATCTGCTTGGTCTTCCGGATGGCGCGCCTGCCAGGCCGCCTCAAATAGCGCCAGTTGCTCTTTCGACAACTGCTCGCTTTTGCGGTTCCGCTGTGCTTCCAGCAGTTCGCGCAGCAGACTCTGATACTTATTCTGCTCGGCCAGTGAACGATCCAGTTGTTCGGCCAGATCCACCACAATCTTTCGCAGCGTCTCTGCATCCCGCGGCAGGTTGTCCGGATCGAGGGGCACTGTGCATTTAGCTTAAGCCAAAACCAGCTCTTTTCCAAGCAATACGAAAGATAACTGAAATGTTTTCTGTTTCAGGCCCGTCGATAGCGTTTTCGCCGCGTGGCGGTGCTCAGATCGATGCCGCTTAGCAGCGCTCCCAGTTCGTCGGCCGTGATCTCTCGCCGGCGCTCTTCCGCGCTCTCGCCCAACGGCACGGCGTACGTGCCTTCCTCTAAGCGCTTACTCCAAATAGCAAGTCCGTCACGCTCCCAATACAAAATCTTGAGGCGGTCTTTCCGCCGGCTGGCGAAGACGAACAAATGGCCTTCAAACACATCCAGGTGTAGATGTTCCCGCACCAGCGCGTGCAGACTGTCGAAGCTCTTGCGCATGTCGCAAGCCGTTAAGCATAGGTACACCCGCACACTGGCTGGCAGGTGAATCATGCGCGCAGCGCTTCCAGCACCTTGCGCAATGTGGTCGGATCAACGCTGGCGCCGATGCGCAACCGCTCGCCCGTGGGTAGCACCAGTTCCAGTCCTGATTCCGCTGAGACTTGGGGATGCGCCACACCTGTCTCCACCAGTGCGAATCGCATCGGTGGTTGGTTCCGCAGCCGCTTGCGCCAAACATAAAAGGACTGTTCTGTAATCTGCTGCTGTTCGCAGAACTGTTTCACAGACAGGCCGCTCCGCTCATACGCGGCGACTCGCTCGCGCCAGTGTTCTTCTCGCTTTTCGGTTTTCTTCTCCATGCCAGGCTACTCCGCTATTGCCTACTATGCCGATTGCCAGGAGAATTTGATAGGGCGGTTCACGAGCCGCTTACTATCATCAGTTCCTTCAGAGGGCCGTATTTCTGCACGTGCTTCCGCAGAATTCGGATGAGGTCATCAGGGTAGAGACGCTTTCCCTCGATGGTAGTATCGCGACCGTAATAAACGGTCGGATTGCCGCCCATGAGCTCAACATCAACCTTTTCGAAATTGGGGTTGTAATCGTCCGGTCTATTCTTGTCATATGACATGAACAGCAGCTTTGTCGGATCGGAGCCGAGGTGGCTGGACAAAGCCGGGGAGGTTTTCGGCTCATCCCCGTTCTGGATTGCTTGCGGATCTAAATCGACGTAAAGTGGCGCGATGTTTGCGTCTAACCGCAGTGGACCGTCCGCATCATTCGGAGCGGCTGTAAGAAACAAAGCAGAGGAAACGAGGAGCAATAGAGCAGTGCTGCACATAAATCGGAACCGTTGCTTTTCTAACGCCCCAAGGAGCGCTTGGGTGGAGGTGGCTGCCGTGATGCAGTTGCCGTGCCGATAAACTCTTACACGCAGCCTACCGTTGTGCCTTCGCCCGCTGCTTCCAGAGGCAACGCGTGATTTTGGGGATGGACCGCGACCGAAGCCGGTTGCAGAGTGCGCGCTTTCGGCTAAGCAAATCAGGGCAGGAACGGTTGGTTGTACAGTATGACTTTGCCAGCCGCTCGCGCCGCAGCCCAACGCCATTTTGTCGCTTCGATAATCGCCCTCCGGCCGGCGAAT
>JBPYDQ010001118.1:0-5863 GCA_051986135.1 Terriglobales bacterium
CCCCTACCATAGTCAGAACCGATTCCGTCTTGGGCAGATCGTCCGCTGCAACCTTGAAAATATCTTGCGACAGCACGGCGAGATCGGCCAGTTTACCGGGTTCCAGGCTGCCCTTGTCCTTCTCCGCGAACTCGGCATACGCGGAGGTCAGAGTGTAGGCCACGACCGCTTGTTCCCGGCTAATCGCTTCCGCCGGGTGCCTGCCGTACGTCGAAGCCAGCATGATGTTGAGATAGGGATTCGGCGGGCCATCAGAGCCGATCGCCATTGGAATGCCAGCGTTGATCAGCGAGCGGAACGGCTGCAACTGCTTCTATCAGAAGGTCATAAGGTGTTCCGCATGCCCCCTTTACTTCACCGTAATAGCCACGGACGCGGAGGGGATCCCGTTCACGACGACCTTCAATCGGCTGGGGCCGTGCTCTTGGTTCGCTGGCACGTCGAAATGCGTGGACACCAGATCGCCGGATGCAACCGCCATGCCGCTGTGGTCATGCGTCCGGCTGTAAAACACGTGGCCGGTTTGGTTGTTCGTGATGCGCACCAGCGGATAGTTGGTGGCGGATTGGTAATCGTCTCCGTAAGCGGAAGCTTGCGACATCCCGTTGAATAGGTATCCGGACAGGACGTATGCCCCGCCGGGATCAACCGTGGAAGGCGCAGACTGGATCCTGGGTGCCCAATTGGGATTGTAGGTTCCGGACGGGTTGTAAACCGAAACGAAGGAGAAGTCGGTGAACAGAATCTGTCCGGTGGGCAGGACGAGGAAGTTGCCGTAGAACGACGAGTCTTTGGATGCGTTAGGGGCGGGAGCGGCCTGTGTCAGGTTGGTCCCGTCCCACTCCAGGAAGGTGGCAGGAGTGTTAAAGATGAGCGGGCTCGCCATCATCAGCACTTTGCCGTTCGGTTCCAGCGCCGCGGGACCATCGGCAATATCCAGTGTGTCGGGGAAATTCGGGCCCGCTATCCAGACGTTGACATTGGAATCGTAGATCGCAGTTCGGCCGGCGCCGCAACTATTCGCTCCCGCATAGAAGACTGTGCCATCGGGTCGCAGCACGCCGGGTCCTACCTCAAAGGAAGCATGTTTTTTGCCTCCGCAACCCTTGGCTGAGTCCCAGAGTTGCACAATCGTGCTGCCGGCGCTCGACCAGGAGCCTGTTGCCGGGTCATAGATTTCCGAGTTCGTGCCATTGGGCGTGCCGATAAACACGTAAGCGTCCACCGTGAGCAGCCTCCCGTTCGGCAGCAGGGTCCAACCTTCTTCGTCGTTGACGTCGAATTTGCCTGAGCCGGTCGGCGTCCACGTTAAGGTGCTGGCGTCCAGAAGAGCTGCCTGGGTCGTGCAGCAATTGGCCTGCATGTAAGTTCCATCGGACAGAACGGCGCTTTGGGCGTCGCCGATAGTGGACCAGCCGGTGGGAGGGTTCACCGTCGTCCAAGTGTTGGTGAGCGGGTCGTAGAGGGCGCCCTTGTTAGTCCAGACCGCCTTCAAAAAGTTGTACTCGCCGCCTTCGATGATCACTCGACCGTCAGGGAGCACGGCGGAGCCATGATAGAGCGGGCTGTAACCGGCCGGCGTTGAAGCAAGCTGGGTCCAGGTCCCGTTGACGTAGCTGCCGAATCGGTCAGGAGTGAGTTTCCACCAATCCTGGCAGCCTTTGTCGGCCAGCATGACCGTGCCGTCGGTGAGCAGGAGCGGCGTGCCGGGGCCACAATCAGCATAATCAAGAACTGGGGGTTGGTTGTTCAAAAGTTGCCAAGGCGATGCGGTGCCGGCGGCCGGCAGAAGGGCGGTGGCTGAAGTCACGTTTTTTCGCGGTGGGACCGGCTTGGGTGGCGGGAATTGTGCGTTGACTATCGCGGGCAAAACCAAAACGAACAGTACCCTTGACATTCTCGGGACCCAACCGTTTTTGCGCTTCATGTTCCCCCTCATCTTTATTTTTTGCTGACCGGACAACCATTCGAGAATCGTGAAACCAGCTTCTGCCTCGGCCGTCTTTGCTCGTCTTCCCCGCACGGCAGGTTGGGAATGGAGACCCTTCGGGAGAAACGGGGAGTACCGCAAAAGCGATCTGGACGGCCGTCCCTGTACTCTGGACGCAACAATCTAATCAGCGGGAATTCACATTGTCAAGCTACAGGCGAGTACTGGTGACGTAACTTTGATTGTGTAAAAGCGAGAGGGTGTATTTGGCTTTGCCTAGCCAGCAAAAGCCGTTCCTGAAAAGGAGACCTACACCCGATGGCGAAGATAATGCCGATCGACGAGCATTTCCAACATTTTCTGGCCGAGCTGAAAGAGAGTTTCTGGGGTGATCTGTATGGGAAGACGCGGCAGGCTTGGCGGCGATTTTTCGAACTGGAGTCGGAGCGTCAGCGCGATCGCTTTTCGGGCTGGGCGCCCTATGAGCGGCGGCCTGGGAAGCAGCGGCGATACCGCAATGGCTACTACCAGAGAGATTTCGTGACGCGATTCGGAACCTTTCTCCTATAAATCATCAGTCCGGGGTTAGATCAGCGCGCTATTTTTGACGACTGTCTGGGACTCATTGTCGCCCTAACTATTTACTTCATTCGCAGGTGAGAGATGTCATCTGTTTGTAAAAAAGCAAACGAAAGACGTTACCGTACGGCTCGGGTGTCGGCTTCGGGCATTTTGAGTTTAATGGCGATTTTTCACCAACTGACCAAGCCGATGTTCGGGAAAAGCGCCACCGCTTTCGTTGACTTGTCCCACCAGCTAGACCTAGCATTTCCCCACAGTGGTTACTCCCTCCCAGCCCGTGGGGCAGACGGTTTCCCATTACCGCCTCCTGCGCAAGATCGGCGGCGGCGGGATGGGTGTCGTGTACGAAGCTGAGGATCTGAAGCTCGGTCGCCACGTCGCACTGAAGTTCCTTCCCGACGATCTTGCCAATGACGCGCAGGCTCTCAGCCGCTTCCAGCGGGAAGCCAAAGCCGCGTCCTCGCTGAACCACGCGAACATCTGCACGATTTACGACATCGACGAGGACGGTGGACGATTGTTCATTGCTATGGAACTGCTCGAAGGCCAGACCCTCCGGCACATGATCGCGGGCAAACCGCTGGAGATCGAAACGGTGCTCGATCTCTGCATCCAGATCGCAGACGCCATGGACGCGGCACATTCTAAGGGAATCATTCACCGCGACATCAAGCCAGCCAACATCTTCGTCGCCAATAGGGGACAAGCGAAGATTCTGGATTTCGGGCTGGCAAAGGTAACGCTCAAGCCGGAGACCGTTGCCCTGGGTGCCGCGACCATCGAGTCTGAAGAACATCTGACGAGTCCCGGAAGTGCGCTGGGGACAGTCGCCTATATGTCGCCCGAACAAGTGCGGGGGAAAGAACTCGACGCTCGCACCGATCTGTTTTCGTTCGGTGCCGTGCTCTACGAGATGTGTACAGGCACGCTTCCATTCAGGGGTGACACGACCGCAGTGATATTCGAATCCATAATGAATCGAGCGCCTGTACCACCAATTCGAATCAACCCCGGCACGCCTCCCAAGCTGGAAGAGGTCGTTAACAAAGCTCTTGAGAAAGACCGAAACCTGCGTTACCAGCACGCAGCGGATATACGAACGGATTTGCAACGGTTGAAGCGCGATACCGAGTCGGGTCGCCGAGACTCAGCACGGGCAGCAGACGTGGCAACCGCGGCACAACCAGCGACTCAGCCCTTGCAGACCAGCAGTTCTGCCGTCATCGGTACCGCGAAGCAGCACAGATTTGGGATTGCGGCGGGAGTGCTCGCAATGCTGACCTTGCTCGGCGCGGCAGGTTTCGGGGTCTACTCACTCTGGCATCGTCCTGCCCAGGCGCCCTTCCAGAAGTTCACCATCACACAAGTCACGAATACGGGCAAGGCAGCGCGGGCAGCGATCTCGCCAGACGGCAGATACGTGCTGAGCGTGATGAGCGATAATGGGTTCGAAAGCCTAGTTCTCCGCAACCTGCCCACAGGCAGCGAGACGCAAGTCATCCCGCCATCGGCATCGCATTATGAAAGTCTCGCCTTTTCGCCGGACGGGAACTACATCTATTTCCGCAAGCAACCGTCGGTCGACCTTTACAACCTTTACCGATCCCCTGTACTTGGGGGCGCTCCGCAAATGGTCGTGCGGAACATCGACAGCGGCATAACATTCTCCCCGGACGGGCAGCGTATCGCGTACATACGCGTGAACCACCCTGAGGTTGGCAAATACAGCATCCTCACCGCGTCTTCGGAAGGAACCGACGAAAGGGTTTTGCAGGTCAGGTCTGAGGACACGCCTGTGTCCTTGGCGTGGTCACCGACGGCTGATGAAATTGCATATTCCCTCCTGAACATCGGTGAGGGCGGAATCGGCGTGATTGACATCCTCGATGTTCGTACAGGCAAATCGCACCGTCTCGTTACCTTCAAAGACAAGGGTGCCTCTGAAATCTACTGGTCGCCGAATGGCCGTACGTTATTTGCCAACTACATGCAGTCGGGCACGAATACTGAATGGAGCCAAATCGGTTTCCTGCAAGACACAGGGAGGGATATTGAGCCAATCACTCGGGACACTAGCATATACGAGACGCTTACGCTTTCCGCCGATGGAAGAACTCTCGCTACGGTTCAGGAGAGAAGTTATGCGGTCATTTCCGTCCTCTCGAAGGTGGGAGTCGGGTTCGGGGAACCTCGAACGCTCCTGTCGCAGGCAAAAGAGTTCAACTGGGCGAGCGCTCTACGCTGGAATGCTGATGGCAATCTTCTGGTCAGTGACGCCCGTCACCTGTTCAGGCTGGATGCGGATGGGAAGAGCCAAACCCAATTGTTGGGGGATTCGAGCGCTTTTATTATACAGCCCTCTGCGTGTGGTACGAATTATTCCGTTCAAATGTGGGCGCACCACGGCGGCACGAAAACAGTAAACATCTGGCGAGGCGCTGCCGACGGTTCCAGTCCGCTGAAGTTAACGGATGACGCATGGGACGAATCGCCCGTTTGCTCGCCCGATCAGAGATGGGTGTATTACATCGACGCAAACGGGAACGGCATCTCTCGCGTGCCGCTCGACGGTTCCAGCAGGCCGGAAGTGATTTTCGGTATACCCGAAGGCTACCAACTTTTTCCCGATAGACCCGATTGGCTGGACGTGTCGCCGGACGGCAAAAGGCTAGCAATCGCCCTTGCGGAGGGTAAGGGGAGAGTTGTAAAGATTGCAGTGTTTGATATCGGATCATCGAGTCCGCCGCGCATGGTCGATGCCAGCAATTTTGCGGGACAAGGTTTGCAATTCTCTCCCGACTTAAAGTCAATCGCTTATGTGATCTGGGAGAACGGAGTGGATAAGGTATGGGTGCAGCCGCTGGACGGCTCCCCTGGCCATGCGATTGCAGATTTCAAGTCGGAGCAAATCTGGTCATTCAGCCTGTCGCCGGACGGGAAGAGTTTAGCGGTTCTCCACGGCCATTACGATTCTGACGTTGTTCTCCTGCAAGAGTCCAAGGAGCAGTGACCAGCACTTTCTTGCCCTGCGCAGAACGCCCGGCCCTGGCATCCCGATCCTGAAGCGAGCGGACCATCCGAAGCTACAATCGTATCTACGGATATCACAGTCGACCGGTGCTACTGCGGGCAGAATTCTCAACTGTTGTAAGCAGGCGTTTACACGTTTTGACTAGAAGTTCGATACCTGCCAATGGTTTTAGCATTCAGTCGTGCGGCTGCTCAAATTCGTTGAAGCTGATGCGATTGCCGAATGGATCAATGACATTCATCGAGCGCGCTCCGTAGAATTCGTCTTGAATACCGGGACGCAGATAGCGATAACCTTTGCCCGAAACTTCACGATGGAAC
>JBPYDQ010001119.1:0-20335 GCA_051986135.1 Terriglobales bacterium
CTTAGTTGGAGTGTTTGCGACAAAAAAGCCGGTCGGAGACGTTGGAAAATAGCTCAGCAGCGCCGCCCCGGTCGGGTCGATCCGTAGTCCCTTGGAAGCAATGTCCGCTTCCGCAGCTTGAATGTCCTGCGGGGTCGGTACCGCCCGGTTCGATACCGACAGTGAATTGTAGCGCTGTCCGTCGTAATAGAGGAAAAAGAATGCCTTGTCCTTGACGACAGGTCCGCCAATGGTGCCGTTCATTTGGTTATTGTGGATCGTTGTAGCCTGGCACTCGCCGGGCGTGCCGCAGTTATCAAACGTATGCTTCGCGAAATAGTTAATCGCATCCCCGAAGCCGCTATGGTTCACCCACGTCCCTGATCCATGCCAATCATTGGTCCCGCTCTTCATGTTGAGCAGGATGGGCGCCCCACCCTTGACGCCGAACTCCGAAGAAGGCGTGCCCTGCACGCTCAGCTCTTCAATCGCTTCCGGCGGAAATTCCACAGCAGGTATGCCGACAATGCCGGTTTCGTTAATCGCCGAGTCGCCGTAATAGCGGTCGTTGTTGTACAAGCCATCGATAAAATAGTTGTTTGAGGTGGTGCGTGAACCATTGATGCTGATGGCCAAAAACCCTCCGCCAGGTGCGCGCTGCACACCCGGAGTGATGGCCAGCAAGGAATTGAAGTCGCGGCCGTTCAGCGGGACGCTTTCAATCTTGAGACTATCAACGTAGTTGTTGTCGTTCGGCGAGAGGTCGATAAGAGGCGCTTCCCCCTGCACCTCAACTGTCTCAGCACGCTGACCGACGGGCAACCGGAAGTCGGCGCGAATGACCCCTCCAGCTTGAACGACGACATTCTCGACTAAGGTCTTAAAACCCTGCGCACTGGCGGTGATCTTGTAGTTCCCGATCGCAAGCTCCGGGATGCGGTAGTTACCGGCAGTGTTGGTGGTCGTTGACCGTGACACGCCAGTGGCCAGGTTTTGGGCAAGAACGTCCGCGTTGGGCAGGACCGCGCCTGTGGTATCGGTTACGTCACCGGAAATATCACCGGTAATTTTTTGTCCGAAAAGGGGGGCCGAGGCCAGCAGAAGGGTAATCAAAATACAGGGGAGAAGCCGGGGCGCGCGGCACTGCAACATGGGGGTACCCTCGTCGACTGTCTTGTAATCTTCGTCACAGCAGGCGGTGACATTAGTCGACCAGTGTAGTACCAATCAGCGGAGTGTCAAGAACTAAGTGTCCTAATTCTCAATGACCTACGGTCAATAGCGAACGGTTTCCGCAGCATACAGTGTAGCCGCGGCATAACAAGCCGCGTGTCAGGAGTGTTAGTTGGGCGGGCTCCTATGCCAATGGCGAATCCGTCATACGGAAGCGGGTGCGCACGTGCTCGGATATCAATTCGATGGCCGAGCGATTACTGACCGGATCGGATTTGGTTAAATACCTCATCGCCTCCACCAGCAGACGCTGGCCATCGACATAACGAGGGTCGGAGGTTCGTTCGCGCCGCCTCCGGTTAACCTTGGGTGGCACCGGGATGGTAAAGACCTTGGCCATGTAACTTCAACTCGCTTTCATTACCGGAGACTCTGCTTTGAGTACCCGGAATATCGTCGAAGGGGACTTCAGGCAGTATATCGCCGGCCGCCCAGTTTTTCAGCCCGTAATCTGACTACCCCTGTGGTGACACGGTCTTCGTCTTGCTGTCCGTCTTCAACTTAAAAACATTGTCCGAAATCTTTTGGTTTAATCGAATATCGGAGTACTTGGTTAGCCGGTAGTCGCCTTCGGGCTGAAGAAATTTCTGCTGGAGTGCGACGCCGAGCTTGGGATCGATCCACATTACGAGTCGTTCGAACATTCCGCGTAAACGGTCAGATTTCGGAACCAATTCCAGCTTTTCCGTTTGTACACCGTTCAAATCTTCGGTCCCCGCATACTTGACATCGAAGGTCCGCAGCAGCTCATGGCCCCCGCCGCCGAATCCGAGGACGACAAAGCTCTCCACGTCGGTGCGGCTCTTTCCCGGCGTATAGACCGTTACCCGGTTAACTTTGGGCTCAAACAGCTGCACCTTGCCGTTGCTGTAGAGGATCTGCCGCGCCGCAGGCTTGGTGATGTCCGCCATCATTTGGATGTCTTTGCCGGTCCGGCGGAAGAAGACCTTCCCTTCCTCGACGTCCGAATCGTTAATAACCTTCTGATACTGTTCCCAACTGATATTGGCCTCGGCGCTGCGGAATTCTTCAGCCGCGGCATCCATCCGATTCAAGACTTTATCGAGGCTGCCGGACCGAGCAGCTGAGGACTGCTCGGATTGCCACGCTTGGGCGACCACGCAGGGCAGCGAGCATGACAGCAAGAACGACAACACTCGAGCGTAAGATCTCACAGTTCCTTCCTGTCGACAGCGGCCGATTCCCACTTACCGCCGGACCCAAACCTTGTAAGTCACAACCCGCCCCTTGGAATCGTGCACCGCCTGATAGCCCGTGATAGTCACCGCGGCGCCAGCGATGGGCTCGATGATACCCAGCAACTGATCCCTTACTTCCGCATCCTCTCGCGCACTGATAGCCGCGCCTTCTATTTCATACAGGAATCCGCCCTGAGTATCGGGAAGAACTGAGACCCCGGTTGGATGCGGGTTCCGCTCGATTGGTTTGTCTTTGTAGTTGATCCAGTAGGGTGTGAAGAAGACAAACAGAAGAATCAACGTGACCATCACGTCGTAGTGAAAGGTGCCACGTTCGTAGGACCACAAAATATAGCTGCGGATTGTGCGCCCAACGACACTTACGCCTAGCGCGGGCGCCTGCGGGATCGGGGTACTGGCCTCGGTTTGGTTCACGTGTAGTTTCCAGTCTACTGCCGGAGAACGCAACCTGCCAAATTCGATGAAGATCGAGCGCCTTCGGAATCTAGAACTTGCCTGGCCTGATCTGCTCAGCCCCGACGTATGGCCGCAAAACCTCTGGGATCACCACGGTCCCGTCTGCCTGCTGAAAATTCTCTACAATGGCTACCCACGTACGGCCAACAGCCAAACCGCTTCCGTTGAGGGTGTGCACGTATTCCGTCTTACTCTTGCCTTCCGGCCGGAAGCGGATGTTAGCGCGCCGCGCCTGGTAGGCCTCAAAGTTGGAGCACGACGAAATCTCCCGGAAGAGCTGCTGCCCTGGCAGCCAGACCTCGATGTCATAGGTTTTGGCAGAGGCCGCGCCCAGGTCTGCTGTCGAGAGTGCAACCACCCGATAGTGAATGCCTAGCTTCTGCAGAACGGTTTCCGCATGATGTGTGAGCTTCTCGAGTTCGTCGTATGAGGTTTCCGGCTTGGCAAACTTTACCAGCTCTACTTTCTGAAACTGATGCTGGCGAATGATGCCGCGAACATCCTTACCGTAAGATCCGGCCTCGCTGCGAAAACACGGAGTGTAAGCCGTGAGAGAAATTGGCAATTGTGCAGGATCCAAAACCTCGTCGCGATAGAGATTGGTCACCGGAACCTCCGCCGTCGGGATCAGCCAGAGGTCTCGATCTCCGTGCGGCACGCGAAATGAATCAGCGGCAAACTTCGGAAGTTGCCCGGTGCCGTACATGGAATCGGAATTCACCAGATAAGGTGGGAGAACCTCCGTGTAACCGTGCTCCCGCGTGTGTAAGTCAAGCATAAAACTGGCCAGGGCGCGCTCCAGTTTCGCGCCCAGGTCCCAGTACACAGCAAAACGAGCCCCCGTCAGCTTCGCGGCGCGTTCCAGATCGAGGATGCCCAACTGCTCACCAAGCTCCCAATGCGCTTTGGGTGTGAAACCAAACTTCGGCGGAGTGCCCCAGCGCCTTACTTCGACATTCTCTTCTGCCGATTTTCCTACTGGAACACTGGGATGTGGCAGATTGGGGATGCCCGCCAGCAGTTGTCGCAAGCGGTTGTCAAAATCTGCGGCTGATCTTTCCTGCTCTTGAATTTTCTCCCGTAGATCCTTGGTTTCATTGATCTCGGCAGTCGCATCTTGCCCACTTTTCTTGAGCCTGGCGATCTCGTCTGACGCCGCATTGCGTTTCGCCTTAAGCGTCTCGGTTCGAGTGATCGCCTGCCGCCGCTCGGTATCGATTTTGCGGAAATCCTTCAACATCTCGGCAGGATTCATCCCGCGCTCGCGCAGCTTCTGTTCCACCAGAGTCAGATTATCCCTTACGAATGCCAGGTCGAGCATAGAACCTTAATGTACCGGAAAGACGCCGGAGCGCGCGACCATAGATTGGCGCTTAGCGTGTCTCACCTGTAAACTACAGCGAAATGAAAGCCTCCCCGATTCGAACAGTGGCGGCTGGGCTGCTGGTGTGCCTCTTCGCCCGGGGCACTGCCTGTCCGTCCGCCTACAACGCGCGTCCCAAGTTGGTCGTAGTAATCGTAATCGATCAGTTCCGCGGAGATTACCTGGAACGCTATCGCGATCAGTTCGGCGAAGGCGGGTTTCGCTTGTTTCTTGATCACGGAGCCTATTTTCCCAACTGTGACTACGAATATGCGAACACCCGCACCGCCCCAGGCCACTCAACGTTGTTTACCGGGACCTATACAAGCGGACACGGCATTATTTCCAACGAGTGGTGGGATCCGGAGAAGAAGCGGCAGGTCAGCTCAGTCGAGGATGAGGCCACCAAACTGATAGGCACGGCCGATACCGGACCGGGAGCATCGCCGCACAATCTGATGGCGAGTACGCTCGGGGATGAGCTAAAGCTCGCCACTCAGGGCAGGGCGCACGTGTTCGGAATCTCGCTAAAGGATCGCGCGGCCGTTCTGCCCGCCGGCTTCGCTGCCGACGGCGCTTATTGGATCGACAAGGACACAGGCGCCTGGATCACTTCCACGTATTATCGCAGCCATCTGCCCAACTGGGTTCAGCAGTTCAATCAGACCAAGCGTGCTGAGAAGTACTTGAACCGGGAGTGGAAGGATGACAAAGGGAATGTGCTTGGGACGACCGAATCGCGCCAATACCAGGATTACTTCGGCCTGGTGGGGGCTACTCCATTCGGAAATGATTATGAACTGGAGTTTGCCCGCGAGCTGGTTCTCAACGAGCACCTCGGCTCAGGACCCGCCACCGACCTTCTTTCCATAAGCCTCTCCGCCAACGATATCCTGGGACATCAGGTTGGGCCGGACGCACCCCAGATGCAGGCAATGGCGCTCGCCCTCGACCGTCAGCTTCGGGACTTCTTCAATTTCCTCGGCCACCAGCTAGGCTTGGCCAACGTCTGGATTGCGCTTTCTGCCGACCACGGCGTGGCCCCTCTTCCGGTGCAGGCGTCCAAGCTCCACATCCCGGCGGCGGGGTTAAACGCCAAGAAGCTGCGCGATCAGGTCAATGATCGCGTCAACGACCGAATTCCCTCTGGGCACCGGGCGGACTATGTCAAAGAATTCGATTATCCGCTCGCCTGGCTTGATCAGGATGCCTTCTCCCATCTTCCTTTAACGGAAGAAGCTGCCGAGAATGCCGTTGGCCAGGCGCTGGAAGATGTTGGCTTGCGCGGCTACTATACCCGCAGCCAACTGGCAAGGGGCGCCGTTCCCGATACGGCAATGGGTCGCAAGTTTCTGAATAGCTACTCACCGGAAGGGGGCTGGTACGTGATGGCAGTGCCGACGCCCTATACGGTTGGAAGCACATCCGGCACCGATCATGCCTCACCCTATTCTTATGATACCCACGTTCCCCTGGCCTTTTATGGTCCCGCATTTCACCCTGGCACCTACCGCCGTCATGCCGAACCCGTAGACCTTGCCGTGACCCTGGCCTCGCTGCTTGGCGTCAATGCTCCCAGCAACGCGACTGGCCGAGTACTGACGGAAGCTGTGGCGACCGCTGACGCACCTTTCGGTTCTCAAGCAGGTCAAGGCCCAAGCAACAGCCAACATTTCGAACCTGCTTCTCGGAACCTGCCACGAGGAGACGACTGAATGCCCGATTCACCGATCGAGAAGCCTGATCTTCGTGTCAGTTTCGCCGGCATCGAACTCAAGAACCCAGTCATCGCGGCCAGCGGCACTTTCGGCTATGGGATCGAATTCGAGGATGTGGTCGATCTGAGTAAACTGGGCGGTTTCGTCGTCAAGGGCCTTTCCAAGGAGCCAATGACCGGCAATCCGCCGCCTCGTTTGTTCGAGACGCCCGCGGGCATGCTGAACGCCATCGGATTGCAAAACATTGGCGCTACCGCATTCATTGAAGAAAAACTTCCGTTGTTGCGCGAATTGAAGAACACGGTGGTCATTGCCAATGTGTTCGGGTATACGCGAGAGGATTACGAGCGCACCATTCACATTCTCAATGGCGGCGAAGGCATTGCTGCTTACGAACTGAATGTTTCCTGCCCCAATACGGCGCATGGCGGAATCGTATTCGGAACCGCGCCATTGATGCTGGAGGACGTGGTGCTGGCGGCCAAGCGGGCCTCGACGCGGCCCGTTATCGTTAAGCTCTCCCCTAACGTAACCAGCATTGCGCAAATGGCGCAAATAGCCGAGGCAGCGGGTGCCGATGCCATATCGCTGGTGAATACATTTCTAGCCATGGCCATCGATGTCGAAAAACGCAAGCCACGCATTTCCAATGTCACCGCCGGTCTCTCTGGACCTGCCATTCGACCGATTGCGCTACGGATGGTTTACGAGGCAGCACACTCCGTCCGGATACCTGTCATTGGCATGGGCGGCATCAGCACGGCAGCCGATGTCGTCGAATTCATGCTGGCCGGAGCCGCTGCCGTCGAAATCGGTACAGCGAGCTACTGGGATCCCTGCGCGACCGAGAAGGTCGTAGAGGAGCTGGAGCAGTGGTGCATCGAGCACCGGGTCAGCCGCATTAGAGATCTGACGGGAGCTATGCCGTCGGACTGACAAATGCCGAGGAGTTTCCTGCTGCTTCTTTCCGTCCTTCGCGGGGAAGTGTGCTTTCAGTGGCAAAAAGGAGACGAAGGTTTACAAAGGAACATCGCTTGGCGGTTCTTGCGCCCGCGACTTCCTGTCCTGTCAGACATCCAATAATAGACAACTACGGAGCATGATATGGCGAAAGCAACATTTGCAGCGGGATGTTTCTGGGGAGTAGAAGCCGCCTTCCGCCAACTTCCCGGTGTGATCTCAACCCGTGTCGGCTACATCGGTGGGCAAACTCCTAATCCGACATACCAAGAGGTCTGCACTGACCGTACGGGTCACGCCGAAGCAGTCGAGGTAGAATACGACCCTTCTAAGATTTCCTACGAACAACTTTTAAACGTGTTCTGGGAGAACCACGATCCCACCACGCTGAACAGACAGGGCCCAGACCGGGGCACGCAGTATCGCTCCGCGATCTTCTTTCATACTCCGGAGCAAGAAACTCAAGCCAAAGCCTCGAAGGAAGCCTGGGATAAATCAGGACGTTTCCGCAACAAAATAGTTACCCAGATAGTTCCGGCGCCTGCTTTCTATCAGGCCGAAGATTACCATCAGCAGTATTTGGAAAAGCGCGGCCTGGCCACCTGTCATATCAAGTCCTGACACTATGCTGATGTCACCAAAAGCGGCCGCCCCTTGGTGATGACGAGGGTGTGCTCGTAGTGGGCTGAAGGTTTGCCATCGACGGTACGCACCGTCCAGCCATCCTTATCGACAAAGACTTGGCCGCTTCCTGCCGCGATGATGGGTTCAACTGCAATCACCATTCCTTCCGTGAGAACCCGGGTGGCGCTGCGGTCAAGGTAATTAGGAACGTGCGGTTGTTCGTGAATGGTGCGCCCGATTCCGTGACCGCCGAGCTCGCGAATAACGGCAAAACCATCGCGGAGCACGACGCGTTCCACGGCTCGCCCAATCTCGAAAACCCGGAACCCCGCTCTCGCCACGAGCATGGCAGCGTGAAAGGCACGCTCAGCGCATGCCAGCAGCCTCAAACCTTCGTCAGAAACCGTTCCAACCGGAACCGTGACGGCAGCATCGGCCATCAAACCATCCTTCTCGACCGTAACGTCCAACTTAAGCAAGTCACCGTTCTTTAATCGTCGGTTTCCGGGAATTCCGTGGACGGCTTCGTCGTTCAGGCTGATACAGCTGCCACCCGGAAAAGCATAAATCATGGCTGGCGCGGAATTGGCCTTTTCTGCCCGTATCACGCGCCTGCCAACCTCATCGAGCTCGCGAGTGGTCACTCCCGGACGCACTTCGGCCTTCATGGTGTCGAGCACGCGCCGCACCACCGCACCCGCGGCCTGCAATGCTCGGAGTTCCTCTTCGGTGGTTATGGACAAGTATCCCCCTAAGGGTGTCCGTGCTGATTAGGAATGCCGGTAATTTTCAACCGCAGATCTTCTGGCAAACGCTCGCGGATTTCCGCGGGGAGGTGGTCGTGAACGTGGCGTGCACCGATCCGCGCAACATCTACCACCGCTAATGGCGCAGGGGTAGCCACGGCAACGATCAGCCAGATGATCGCTGAAAGCGCGAACCCGGCGAGCGCCCCCACCTCCAGCCAAAACGCGTGCCGCGGGCCATAGTGACGAATCACCACAAAGGCCAGCAGAAACACGGCTGCGGAAACAGAGGCCAGGGCAATCAAGCCCAAATCGATGGTACGATGCAGCCGCTGACGGGAGCGGCAGTGGGCGCAATCGGCGAAGTGCTGCTCGTAGTCGCCACGCATCTCCGGAGCGATCCCGGAAATGTCGTACCGCCATCCGGCCAAAATTTTCCCCACCAGGGGGTCGACGCACAGCTGGTTCATATGGACTACAGCCGGATTGGCTCCAAAGGCTGGTCTTGGCTGGCCAACAACACGCGGTTGTGGAGCAGGGTCCGGCGGGTCCCTAAGGCATGCTCGGCCGCCCTCCGCGCCACTGCGGGATGGTTATTCTGCTCGGAAAGATGGGCGAGCACGACATATGCCGCGTTCCCATCATAGTCGCTGGAGAAGAAATGCGCGAGGGCTTCGTTTGATAAATGACCGACGCGGCTCATCACCCTCTGCTTGACCGACCACGGATACGGTCCGGCGCGCAGCATCTCCAGATCGTGATTCGATTCGATCACCAGCACTTCGCAACCCCGCAGATGATCGACCACGCTGACCGGTAGGTATCCGAGATCGGTCGCAATAGCCACCTTGACCCCTTCCATGCGAAATACGAAGCCGACCGGATCGGTTGCGTCATGAGGAATGGTGAAGGGAGTAATCGCGATATCACCTACCTGAAATTTGTGACCCGACGCGAAAACTTCCAGTTTCTCAATTTCTGGAGCCTCCCCGTTCTTGTCGCGCAAGGCCCTGGACCAGGCGCGATGGGTCGCATGGGTCATGAAAACCGGAATATGGAGCTTCTTTGCTAGAACTCGAAGACCGGCGATATGGTCTGTATGCTCGTGGGTGATCAACACCGCAGACAGCGAATACGGATCGACGCCAATGGCTTTCAAGCGCTTCGAGACTTCACGGCAAGAGACGCCCGCGTCCACCAAGACGTGTGTCTTGGAACTCGAAAGCAGCGTGCTATTCCCCCGGCTGCCACTCGCGAGAACCGCCACCGATACTCCCATGTTGCGCAGAATAGCCGGATTGCTTGTGAAAAGGGAGTAACTTGCTGGTTAAGGAGAAGTCTTTTGTGCAAGCCCTACTTGTTTCCCAGCAGGTTGTTGATAACGCTGCGCATAAAGGCACCGCCGTAGGCGCCTACCAAGCCGGGCAAGAAGGCCAGAAATGATTCATAGATCTGCGCCCGGTCCGGTTTCTGGATCATGATGAGGTAGGCAACCAGGTCTGCAATGGGCACCCCTATTCCGACTACGATGGTCCACCGCCACGGTCGGTTAGGACGAAGCGCTCCCAGCAACATGCACGGAGCCAAAACCAGCAGAGCAGTGAATAGCAAGTCGCCTAACCTCACATCAACCCAGCCGGCAACAATGCCTAACCCTGCGGCAAGGATGTAGTAGCCGGCACCGGAGACCGGTGGTGGGTCTTCGGTCGTTGGTCGTTGGCTCCGGTGTGCGGGCGGGTGTGGCGTGTCCAAACTCAAGAACATATTGGAATGCACAAGACAGATTCACCCAATTAATACAATGAATCTGAAGCAGGGGACCAGCGACCAAAAAGACAGCTAGTATTGATAAAAGCCGCGGCCGCTCTTTTTCCCGAGCCAGCCAGCGTCAACCATTTTGATCAGCATCGGACAAGGCCGGTATTTGGGATCCCCCAACCCATCCTGCAAGACCCGCATGATATCCAGGCAGACATCCAGGCCGATGAAGTCCGCCAAGGTCAGCGGACCCATGGGATGCGCCATGCCCAGCTTGAATACCTCATCCACCGCTTCGGGGGTCGCCACGCCTTCCATGACAGCGTACATGGCCTCGTTTAAAAGCGGCATGAGCACGCGGTTGGAGACAAATCCCGGGGCATCGTTGACCTCCACCGGAGTCTTTTCCAGTTTGACGGCCAGATCCCGAACGGTTTGAAAGGTTTCGCTCGCGGTGGACAGACCGCGAATTACCTCCACCAATTTCATCACCGGCACGGGATTGAAAAAATGCATGCCGATCACCTTGTCAGATCGTTTGGTCAGGGCAGCCAGCCTGGTGATCGAGATGGAGGAAGTATTGGACGCGAGAATGGCCTGCGGGCGGCAAATGCGGTCAAGATCGCGAAACAGTTGAGCTTTGATTTCAAATTTTTCTGTGGCGGCCTCGACCACAACATCGCACTCGGCCAGCTTCCCGCGATCGACGACCGCCACGATCCGCTTGAGCGCGACAGCTTTTTCTTCTGGACTGGCCTTGCCTTTGGCGACTTCCCGGTCGATGTTCTTGCTGATGGTCGCCAAGCCGCGCTCCAGAAGACTCCGCTCGATATCCAAAAGCACCACGTCGTAACCCTTACGGGCAAAAACCTGGGCAATGCCATTTCCCATGGTTCCCGCACCAACCACCCCGACTTTCCCAATGTCTATCGGCATTCCAGCATCCTCGACGAAACCACGTGGAAGTCTAACAGACTCGGTAGGATGGGGAACTCTAGAAGAACCCTCTCTGGGCCGGCTCGCTGGCCTGCATCCTTTGGCCACCGGCTCGCATCTATGTGGTGTAGCAATTAACTAACTGGTTAATCAGCGGTTTTAGCATGAGGAGGGTAGTCATGAACTGTCGGACACGGAAGGTGATTGGTTCCCTGGCGGCGGTGACCCTGCTCAGCTCGCTCTTGGCTGCTCAGGCCGCCAGTCTGAACCGCTACGACCGTACGATCCAGCAGCAGCTCGTTCACAAGCTGGCCGCAAAAAAGGATTTCAGAAACGTGCAGGCAAAGGTCGACGATGGAATTGTGACCCTCACCGGTACAGTCGAGCTCTACCGGGAGAAACTGGATGCCGCCAAACAGGCGCGCAAAATCGATCATGCCGCTGGCCTGCGAAACCTGATTACAGTCGCAGTCCCAGCCATCTCGGATGACGAATTGCAGGCAAAGCTGAACGAGAAACTCTGGTACGACCGCACCGGTTATGACAATCTGTTCAACTACTTCACTCTGGGCGTCCACCATGGAGTCGTGACAATTGCTGGCGAAACCTATAACGATGTCGGCCGCGAGTCAGCATTGGCGATTGTGCAAGGCACACCGGGGGTAAAGGACGTCATTGACAACATCACTGTCTCTCCCCTGTCGCCATTCGACGATGACGTGAGGTTCGGTGCCGCACGCGCCATCTACCGCGATCCAGTGTTGAGCCGGTATGGCATGGATCCATCGCTTCCTATCCGCATCATCGTCGACAAGGGCAAGATCGGATTGTACGGCACGGTCGCGGCGGAGATGGATAAGCAGATTGCCGGCATGCGCGCCAGCCAAGTGTTCGGCGCCTTCAGCGTGGAGAACCACCTGATGGTCGGCAAGTCCAACAAGGCCAGTTAAAACCGATTTCTTCCCTCGGCACGGCTCCGGCCGTGCCTCTTTTTTTGCGACCCGCAATGTCCTGTTTGCCTGCGATCACCCCGGCGAGTTTGGTACCGCGGCCGAGCAGCAAGGTAAACTGGGTTACGCAGGACGCTTCTTGGAGTGCCCTCTACTGAGCACTATGCAGGTACTGGAAGGTATTCGTGTACTGGAATGGACCGAAGCCATGGCTGGTCCCTATTGCGCCATGCTGCTCGGCGACTTTGGCGCGGATGTCATCAAGGTGGAGCGTCCTGGAACTGGCGACCAGTCGCGCGGCTGGGGGCCGCCGTTCATTTCCTCCGAGTCGGCTTACTTCCTGTGCGCGAATCGCAACAAGCGTTCTTTAACCCTTAATCTGGATAGCTTCGAGGGACGCGAGATCATGCGTCGGCTGGTCGCTCAGGCAGACGTGTTCATCCACAATCAGCCCCGCCGAGAGTCTATGCTGAAACGCGGGTTGGATTATGAAATCGTGTCCAAAGAAAATCCAGGATTGGTCTACTGCGCGATCAGCGGGTACGGAACGACGGGTCCGAAGGCCGAACTGCCCGGATACGACATTCTGGCGCAGGGCGAAGCGGGAGTGATGAGCTTCACCGGCGAGCCAGGGGGCGAGCCCATGCGCTACCCGATCGCAATCGCCGACGTGACCTGCGGGATTTACGCAGCCATGGGGATACTGGCAGCGTTGCTCGCGCGGGAGCGTTCGGGCAAGGGCCAGTTTCTTGATATGGCCCTGCTGGATTCGCAACTTACCTGGTTAGCGAACGTTGGCAGCAGTTATCTGAATGCAGGCGAGTTGCCCAGCCGCAATGGCAATGCGCATCCGAACATTGTGCCTTACCAGCTTTTCCAAACTGGCGACGGACACCATATTATGGTGGCTGTCGGCACAGAAGCGATCTGGAAACGGTTCTGCCGGGCCCTCGACATGGAAGAAACTCTTGCCCGCGACCCCCGCTTTTATAGTAATCGTCTCCGCATCAAACATCGGGAGAGTCTGACTCCCCAACTGCAAGAAGTTTTCTCAACAAGGTCAGCAGAGGAGTGGCTGACGAGGTTGCGTGAGGCGGACGTGCCCGCCGGACCCATCTATTCGGTTGACGAAGCTCTGAAAACGCCGCAGGCGCTGGCTCGAAGGGTGATCGTGGAACTGGAGCATCCGACGATCGGCAAAGCTCGCAGCATTCGGAATCCCATCCGTATGAGCGGAACACCGATTCGCTACCATCGTCCCCCGCCCATCTTGGGTGAGCACACGGACGAGATTCTGCGCGAACTCGGCACCGGAATTGAGGAGATTCGTGTGCTCCACTCCGACGGCGCAGTATAGCTGACCGGCTGTTGAACTAAGGGAAGATTGTTTTGGCGACCTCCCTGGCGAAGGCGAGACATCTCCGTGCAGGGCAACACTGGACCGCTGCCCAAGTACATCTCCTGCCGGCCTTGTGCCCCAGGGTGAACTGTTTAATCGACGTGCTCCCCCTCGCCGAAGAATCCCTCCTCGGGCGCAGGCAAACGGTCATTTGGCCTGGCCCAAAAGACGTACAGCGATGGCAGAAGAATTACGCTGATCAGCAGTTCGAAGATCAGGCCGCCTACGATCACAATGGCAAAGGGCCGCTGCGAATCGGAGCCGATGTCGTGCGACATGGCAGCAGGCAGTAATCCCAAGGTGGCGACCAGCATGGTCATCATGATGGGACGCAAGCGGAGCACCGCCCCCTCCTTCGCGGCTTCGGGCGGACTCATACCCCGGGTACGCAGCTGGTTGATGTACTCGACCATAATCACGCCAGTCTGCACGGAAACACCGGTCAGTGCTAAGAAACCAAGACCTGACGAGACACTGAAATGAGTGCCGGTTAACAGCAGAGAAATCATTCCCCCCAGGGGTGAAAATGAAACTACCGCCAGAATCAGCGCGGTCCATTTCCACGACCCGAACGCGGTATAGAGAATCAATGCAATCAAAAGAATGGTGAGGGGCACGACAATCGCCAATCTACGATCAGCCCTCTGTTGGCTCTCATATTCGCCGGTCCAATCCAGATGATATTGCTCCGGCAGCTGCACCTTCTGGTTGACCTCATCTATAGCCTGTCGAACCGTGCTCCCGAGGTCGCGTCCCCGCACGCTGTATTTGATTGCGATATAGCGAGAATTACCCTCCCGGTAAATCGTGGAAGCGCCATCTTCCAGCTGGATGTGACATAGTTGGTCGAGAGAAACACGCTCGCCCGAGGGGGCGAGGATGCGAATGTTGGCAATGTCGTCCACCGTTTGGCGGAACTGCGGCTGGTAGCGGACGGTCAAATCGTAACGTTGATCGCCAATGAGAATCTGGCTGACCGCCCTCCCGCCCACAGCCGCTTCGACCGCGTCCTGCACGTCGCTGACGTTGATCCCGAACCGGTCAGCTGCGGCGCGATCAACTTCCAGGTTTACATTAGGCTGGCCGCGCACCTGAAAAATACCGAGGTCTTCGATCCCCGGAATCTTGCTCATTACATCCTGGATCTGATCTGCTTTTTGTTCCAGCACCTTCAGATCGCGGCCGAAAAGCTTGACGGCGAGTTCGCCTTTCACGCCGCTGACCGCCTCTTCGACGTTGTCCGAGATAGGTTGCGAAAAGTTCCAGATTACCCCCGGAATTTTGCTTACTTCTTTGTCCATGGCATCGATGAGTTCTTCTTTGGTCTTGAACTCGGTTCGCCATTCCCCGCGGGGCCGGAGGTCAACAAAGTACTCGGTGTTGTAAAAACCACTTGCGTCACTACCATCATCAGGCCGGCCTACTTGACTGACTACCTGGGTAACCTCCGGGAAGCTTGCAAAAATAAGTCTGGCGCGATTCATCAGGTCGATTCCAGAACTGGGGCCGGTGCTGGGCGCAAGTGTGCCGCGGGCCCATATTGCGCCTTCATCCAGGTGTGGCAGAAACTCGGAACCGATAACACCGCTGAAAGCGAGAAGCACCATCAGAAGTAGGATGATAGCCGCGCCTCCCAGAACCGTTGGTAAGTGGGCAAAGGACCAGTCCAGCGTGGCTTGGTATCTCTTGATTAGAAACTCAAGCACAGGATTCCGCCATTCCTTCATACGACCGCGGAAAAGATAGCTGCACAGCACAGGGGCGATAATCAGCGAGAAGATCAACGCGCCCAGCAGCGCGAAAGCAACCGTCCAGGCCATGGGACGAAACAGGCGACCTTCGACCCGCTGCAATGTAAAAATGGGCAAATAGGCGCTGATAATAATAAGGATGGCAAAGAAGACCGGACGTTGGACTTCGTGGGCAGCGGTGCTCAAAATGCGGAGCAAACTTCTTTTCTCCTCGCGGGTGTACTCCAGATGGCGAAGAATGTTCTCTACCATCACCACGGCACCGTCAACGATCATGCCGAAGTCCAGGGCACCCAAGGAAAGCAGATTCGCGGGGATGCGGTTTAGATCGAGCAGAATGGAAGCAAACAAGAGCGAAAAGGGGATAGTGCAGGCGACTACCAGAGCGCTACGAACGTTCCCCAGGAAGAGGAACAGAACCAATGTGACCAAGAGCATGCCATTGGTCAGGTTTCGCAGAACCGTGTGCGTCGTATAGTGCACCAAATCGCTGCGGTCGAGATGGGGAACAAACCTGACTCCGGCGGGCAGCAAGCCGTTATTGAGCTCATCAATTTTCTTGTGCAGCGCCTTCAGAGTGGATTCTGCTTCGGCACCTTTGCGGAGCAGAACAATGCCTTCCACTACGTCGTTGTCATTAATAAGAACACCATCCTCCCGCCGCACCACTTTGCCCAATTGTCCCAGACGTACCTTGGGCCCTTGCACCACTACTCCAAGATCGCGTACCCGGACGGGTGTCCCGTTCACGACCTTAACGACAGTAGCTCCGATATCGTCGGTCTGCTGCATGAGTCCCACGGCGCGCACATTGAGCGCCTGCTGGCCGCGTTCGATAAATCCGCCGCCCGCATTTATGTTGTTGGCAGTCGTGGCCTGCTCGACCTGGCTTAGCGAAAGTCCATACGACACCAACTTGTTGGGATCAACTCGGACTTGGTATTCGCGCGTCGGGCCCCCGAAGATATTGACTTCTACCACGTTGGGAACCGATTTCAACTGGTTGCGTACGTACCAATCCTGCAGAGTTTTTAGTTCCATCACGTCGTACTTCGGATTCGAGCTGGTAAGCGTGTAGAACATGATCTGGCCGGTCGGACTGTAATCCGGTCCAAGTCCGGGAGAGACATTCGGCGGCATGGTCGCCTGCGCCAATCGGTCAATCGCCTCCTGTCGGGCGGCGAAGGTCGTGATCTCATCGTCATAAATTATGGTGATGACCGACAAACCTGACATAGAGATCGACCGCAAGTGGGTCATGTGGGAGACGCCGTTCAACTGCACTTCCAGAGGAACCGTGACCTGCTGCTCCACCTCTTCGGCGGCGTGACCCGGCCACTGGGTGATGATCTGCACGTAGGTATCCGCTACGTCGGGGTAGGCTTCAATCGGAAGGTTATGAAACGATATCGCACCCCAGACGAACAGCAGTACCGCCAGGCTGAGCACCATGATTCGGTTCTTCAGGGCAAAATCAACTAAGTAGCGAATCATTTGCTACCCTGCTGCGCCATAGCGGTCGAGAACTCCAGCGCATTGGCAATCAGTTGTTCGCCAGCTCTTACCTCATCCTGCAACTGCGACATTCCATCCTGAGTCGATCCAATCACGTGCACTTGGAGCCGCCGGAACTGGCCCGCGCCGTCCTTCCGGAAGATCCAATCCTTATCCTGCAGGCGCATGATGGCGGTGCTTGGCACGACCACCCGCGGCACGAGCTTGCGCGATCGGAAGGTTGCCACCGCGAACATTCCGGGGCGGAGCAAACCGTCGGAATTTGAGAGGACAATACGAACCTTGGCCGCGCGAATAGCGGGATCGAGCACGCGCGAGATATCTACCACTCGGCCGTGGAAGGCTTTGTCGGGATAAGCATTCAGCTGGATATCGGCGGGATCGCCCAAATGTATTTCGCCCAGATCATTTTCGTAAACGTCCGACAACAGCCACACCTGCGAGAGATCGGCAATGGTAAATAGGTTGGGACTGTTGTCGAGACTCTTGACGCCTTCGTAGCCGGCGACGTTCTGCTCAACGATAGTGCCGCTGACCGGCGCACGCAATTCGATCACCGAACTGCGACGATCCGGATTCCCCCCTAATAGGCGCACGTGATCTTGAGCGCTCTGAACATCGATCTTGGCCTTGTCCTCGGCATCCTGCGCTACCTCCAGATCTTTCTGGGCCAGGGCGCCGTGCGAGAAAAGCAGCTGGGCACGGTCGAGCGCACGCTTGGAGAGACGCTCATCCGCTGTGGCTTTCTGGTAATCGGAGAATGCCGAAGCCAAGTCGGCACTATAGATCGAGAGCAGCACCTGGCCCCTGTTGACGTGGTCCCCCAATTTCACCCTCAGATCAGTGACACGTCCGGAGCCCTGCGAGGTCACGCGGATCGTGCGGTTGACATCCGGAGTAATGCTGCCGTTGGCGTGCAGCACGCTGGCCAATTCCCTGCTCTCCGCGGTCGCCAGTTTGAAGATCTCAGGATGGTCAACGTTGAAAACGTTCGGATCCAGGGTGACCGCAGCCTTGGTAGGCGCGGCCTTGGTGTCATTCGAACACGCTGGCATCAGCAGCGCCAGCAGGACAAAGATGGCGATGGCGCATTTCATGGGATAACCTCCCGCCCCACGGCAAGGTTCAACTGCGCGGCGGCTGTCAAATAGGAGCCGACTAAGTTGACGTAGCTGAGTTCCACGGCCCGGTATTCTCCCTGTGCGTTGAGAAAATCCAGTAGCGAGGCTCCGCCTTGCTGGTAAGCAAAGGCCACCGTGTCACGCACCCGAACCGCCTGTTGCAAGTACCTCCGTTTATATGGTCGGAGCAGCATGAGGCTGCTGTCGAGCGCCGCGTAGGCCGAATCCACGTCGCTGAAAACTTGCGCCTCTGAGGCTTCGCGCAGTCTTTGGGTGCGAGTGATGTCCAGTTCGGTACGCAGCTTTTCTCCCTGGTTTCGATCGAAAATACGCAGCGGGATATTGACACTTCCGCCCACTGTGTTTAAGCCGAAAGGATTATTGTTGGACGAATTATGCGTATACCACGCGCCGAAAGTGGGGTCGGTAGAGCCGTTTGCGATGGCCAGTTGGTGATCGGACTGGGCCTTGTCTATGGCTTGGATGGCTGCTCTTAAGTCCGGACGTGTGTCTAGAGCGAAGGTTCGGACCTGCTCCCGGGGCGGGAGTTGGTCGCTGAAATCGTATGTTCCCGTTACATCGAACTGCTCGATCGGAGTGCGATCGTTCAGAAGGGTAAGCAGTTGGATCTTTGCAGTCCGCAGATTGACTTCCGCGGTCTGCAAATCAGATTCATACTGCACACGCTGCAGCTCCAGTCGGTCGAGATCGATCTGGGCTATATCGCCGGCATTGAAACGGGCCCGGCTCACATCCAGCAAATGGTCGTAATAGGCCAGGTTGTCCTTCGCCAATTGCAGCACCGCCTTGGCTTGCAAGGTAGACACAAATGCGCTTCGCAAATCAAAGAGCAAAGTTCGATCTAGGTCGGCATGGCTCGACTGAGCAACCATGGTCGCCTTTTTGGCGCTCTCCAGCCGCAACTCTCGCTTGTGTTGGCGCTCATGCAGGTAGCTGATGCCGGGTGTCTCGAAGGTGCCCAGCAAGGGCTGCCAAACGCCTTTATTAGGCGCGATTTGTATTGCGTCCACGGTGAGGCTAAAGTCGGGGTTGGGGCGCAGGTACGCCGTGATTTCCTGCGCTTTCGATTCGTCCACACTCAATTGATCGGCTGCAAGCGTGGGATTTTTCTGCTCGAAGCGTTGCCGCACCTGTTCCCATGTTAAGGGCACGGGGGTCTGCGCCCAGGACGCAGAGGTGTGTAGAACAACTATTGAGATCAGATAGAACCTATAGCGCATCATTTACTCCCGGCCATGCACGCATCCGCTTCCAGCAGGGGAAAGCGTCAATACGCTCAAGCCGCATGAAATAGCTTCTCGACTAAGAGGGAATCCGCCGGAACTCGCGGCCAGGTTTGCTTATTTAGGAAGGGAGAAGATGGGGTGGGGCGCGGTCACTAACCACACCGCTCCCGCGTATCTCAGGTAGAGAATAAGGTGTGTCCGGCACATTCGCTCGGAGTTCCTCTAATAAGGGAAAAGCTGCTGCAACCGTCACACGAGCCGGTGGGCTATAGAAGTGATTCTGTGCCTTGTCAAGGTTGCCATGCTTCAGAGTACGTTTCGTGGAACTGGATTCCTCCATCGCTTGCGGGGCAGCGTGCAGATCGTCAGTGGCGGAGATGACTGGGAATAAAATCACCAGCACACAAGCCAATGTCAATAAGCAGCGCACCGAGTTGAAGTTCTGGCCATTTCGCCGCCACACCCACCACGCAGGTATGAACAGTAATACCCAAACGAAATTGAGGAAGAGTTCCACCCAGCCGATTGCCCTATCTATCTGGGCAATAGAAAAGTATACCAATCTTCTGGCATAGAGGGCGGGGGTTTGATCCAGGCATGACAGATGTCACCGACAGTCGCATGGCGGTAACCGGAAGCTATGGCGGCGGTGGCTGCTGTTCAATCTCTCTTGTCCCATCCGCTGATGGGCCGGGCTCCGAGAGCTATGTCAAAGGAACGATGTCGGGGTGAGGCGTCTATTACCCACACGCTTGCCGATGCGACGTTGGATGAAGGAGTTCTGAACTTGGTTTTTTTGAGGGTCCGCAGCTCGTCGCTTTTTCAATGACTTCGCTACGAATCACACCCACGGCCACATTTCCCTTCACGCTTATTCGCCGAAAGCTGTCGTTCGCAGGTTCAAAGGTATATCCACTGCGCAAAGCAGCATTGACGCGTTGAAACAAGTCGAATCACCTTCCTCCAAGAAACTGAAAATGCGGGCGGAGGATTACATGCTTTTCGACCTGGTCGATCGCGTTCTGCAGGGATACCCGTGCCCGGTGATCTGGCCAAGGAATGGGGTGGGACACTCCAACCTGTAAACCACGTCACTAGGTACACACCTCCAAGATGATTTTTGGAAGCCAGTAGCATGGGCGTGGCCCTGTTTCCACACGGTAGAAGGCAACCATAGTCGCACGTCAGCCTCATACTCCCGACCTTACCGAGTTGCTGTACTAGGTTGCCGTACTGGCAGGGGACGGGTAAACTACTAACAACTCGGGACTAATCAGCATGTCGGGGAGTGGCTCAGCCTGGTAGAGCACCTGGTTCGGGACCAGGGGGTCGGAGGTTCAAATCCTCTCTCCCCGACCA
>JBPYDQ010001120.1:0-3274 GCA_051986135.1 Terriglobales bacterium
GTCCACTGGTGGTGCAATTCTGAAAAAGGATCAACCAGGATGGACGAGTGACGGCCGATAAGCCGTTTTGCGACCAACTTCCGGCTTGCCCGTGATACGCCGAGTATAAGAAGCCGCTATGGCGTCATCTGAATTAGTTGCAATCGATCGTGCGCCGGCGAGCTGCGTAGGCAGCGACCTTGAGCCGATTTCCACACAGTTGCATGCTGCACCAGCGCCGGGTCCCTTTCTTGCTTGTGTCGTGGAAGTGCAACACACACTGTCCACACTTGCGGACACGGTTGCGATCAACGTCAGCGAACAACATGGCTGCCCTGTGCGCAACGGGAGCAAACAAATCTTCGGGTCGGCTTGGATCGAACCACAACTCTGTTGTGGACGTAATGCCACTCGCCTTTAGCCTCGTGAGCATCGGATGCTCTGCCATTAAATGATTCAGCTCGCCTATCGCGGCGCGATGAACTGTACCACCGCGTTCCCAGGCGAGGACCTCCTTTCTCAGTCTTTCCCGTAGTTGCCGCATGCTTTCCACGACATGCTGGGCTCGGGCTGATTCTCCCCACTGTTGCCGAAGACTGGCCACCTCACGAGCACCAAGCAGGTCGGCGGCCTGAAACCAGCGCAAGAGAGCGTCGAAATCAGGGAGCAACTCAACAGCTTCACCGTTCTGGACTGGACACGTGTTCAGAAAATCCAAAGCCAAGTGATTGCCGAGGAAGAGGAACCCGTCCTTCCAGTCGGACTTTCGGACTGGTTTTGTCATCATCGTGCCTCCGTGGGGAAAAATGATAACACCGATAATGAATCTATTTAGCGGTTAGCACATCTGATTCGGTGGACGCTTGAGTCGTGCCGGAGAGTTCCCGATCTCCAAAGCTTCCAAATCTCAGAGGAGACTCAATATGACCACTTATCAGCAAGCAGTCGTCGACGGCTCCAAGATCTTCTATCGCGAGGCGGGTCCCGAGGATGGTCCTGCGGTCCTGCTCCTGCATGGATTTCCCACGTCGTCGCACATGTTCCGCAATCTCATTCCAGCCCTGGCTGATCGCTACCATCTGGTGGCCCCTGATCTTCCAGGATTCGGCTTTTCCGACGCGCCCGACCGTAAACAGTTCCGCTACAGCTTTGAGAACTTGGCGAAGGTTATCGACCGGTTCACTCAAGCCATCGGTATTGATCGATACGCAATCTACGTCTTCGACTATGGAGCTCCTGTCGGGCTTCGGCTCGCCTTGGCACATCCCGAGAGGATCACCGCGATCATCTCGCAGAATGGCAATGCTTATGAGGAAGGTCTGAGCCAGGGTTGGAATCCTATCCAGAAATACTGGAAGCAGCCAACTGCCGAGAACCGTTCATCCTTGCGTGAATTCCTCACGCCTGAGGCGACTAAGTCTCAGTATCTCTATGGTGTCCAGAACGCCACGCTGGTTGCGCCCGAAGCCTACGAACTTGACTCCGCTCTCTTGCGTAGGCCTGGCAACGACGAGATTCAGCTGGACCTATTTCTGGATTATGCCAGCAACGTCGCACTCTATCCCAAGTTCCAGGAATACTTTCGTAGCAAGCGTCCACCGATACTTGCGGTCTGGGGCAATAGCGATCCGTTCTTCTTGCCTCCCGGTGCGGAAGCATTCAAACGCGACAACCCGAGCGCCGAGGTGCGCTTCTTCGAAACCGGCCACTTCGCGTTAGAAACGCACGCTCATGAAATTGCAAACGCCATTCGCGATTTTCTCGCCCGCAAGCTCGACGGCGTAGATGGGAGGAAGAAGTGAACAACGCAACAGTTCTCGCTCAAAAGCAGGCTCTTACGAACGTGCAAGCGATATTTTGGGGTGGGCTGGTGGCTGGAACACTTGATGCGATCGACGGCGTGATTGCTTACGGCACCCAGGGTTTGAATCCCATTCGGGTCTTGCAATACATCGCGAGCGGCGCTCTGGGACAATCCGCCTTCCAGGGCGGCTTCGCTACCGCTGCCCTCGGCGCGGTGTTTCATTTCAGCATCGCGTGGGTAGCGGCGGCGGTATTCGTGTTGGCAAGTCAGCGGTTAGGGATCTTGAAAACACATGCTGTACCCGCCGGGCTACTCTACGGGGCCGCAGTGTACTTCTTTATGAACTACCTTGTGCTTCCGCTATCGGCCGTGGCGGCCAGCACATTTCACGTCGGCCTCTTTGTTAATGGTGTGATTGGACACGCAGTTTTTGTGGGTGTCCCAATCTCGCTTTTCGCACGGAGGATGCAATGACCCAAACCAACCTTCCAGCCGCTACGGTAGTCCTGGTGCATGCTGCGTGGGCGGATGCATCCAGCTGGAACAAGATCATCCGGCCCCTCCAGCAGAGAGGACTGCAAGCCGTTGCCGTGCAGATCCCATTGACCTCTTTGTGTGATGACGCTGCAACTCTACGACGATTCCTCAAGAGAGTAAGCGGGCCGATGGTGTTGGTGGGTCACTCCTACGGGGGCGCGGTCATCACCGCTGCGGCTAGCGGGAACCCGAACGTGAAGGCTCTTGTTTATGTCGCGGCGATGGCGCCTGACGAAGGTGAGACTGTCGGGGAGCTCCTCCATCGCGCTGCGCCTCATCCGAGCACCCCGGTGCTTGTGCCCGACGAGGATGGGTTTCTCTGGATGTCAGCGAAGGGTTTTGCCGATGCGGTCGCTCACGAGAGTTCCGCAGACGATGCTCTGCTGATGGCGGCAACGCAAAAGCCTGTTGCGATCAAGTGCGTACAAGAGCAAATGACCAAACCGGCATGGAAGGAAAAGCCTGCCTGGTTTCTGGTAGCGAAACGAGATCGCATGATTGCTCCCGAGACTCAGCGATTCATGGCCCATCGAACGGGAGGCCACATTCTTGCGATGGAAGTGGACCACACTCCACTTGCCTCTGCGCCGGATGGGGTCGTTGCGATCATCAACGACGTCGTTGATACTGTGGCTCATGAAGGCCGCTCTGATGCGCGCAGAATCCGCGGGTGCGCATGAACGTCGTCTCTGTAAATGTTGGGCTACCACGGCAGGTCGTCTGGAAAGGCATGACCGTCCAGACGGCCATTTTTAAAGCACCCGTTGCTGGCGTTGTGGCCATCCAGGAACTGAACTTGGCTGGTGACCAGCAGGCAGATCTCACCGTACATGGCGGATGGGAGAAGGCGGTTTACGCTTATTCGGCCGAGCATTACGAGTACTGGCGGAAGCAGTTGTCGGATGTCTCGTTGTCGTGGGGTGCATTTGGTGAGAACCTCACGACCGAGGGGCT
>JBPYDQ010001121.1:0-5395 GCA_051986135.1 Terriglobales bacterium
GTGGAGGGCGACGCAAAACCTGAAGCTGACCCTCAGCATGAGGTTCGACCACTTGTCTAATCCGGTATGTCAAGTCAACTGTTTTACGCGGCTCTCCGCGCCCTTTGATCAGTTGAATACGAGTGCCCCGGTGAACCAGGCTATTCTCACCGGTGTCCACACGGCATTCCCCTCGGTTACCTCGGTTGTCTATCAACCCAAGGTTGGCTTCGCCTGGTCACCGTTGGGGGCGCGAAACACGGTCGTGCGCGGTGGTGCCGGGATCTTCAGCGATGCGATACCATCACTGGCGATCGATCAGGTCCTGGATAATGCACCGAACGATCCGCAGTTTGCTGCTTCCGGCGGTATAGCACCCACGGCACCTGGTAGCGCCGTTGCCGCGTTAGCCGCGGCTAACACAAGTTTTCAGAACAACTTTGCCAACGGCGGCGCTGTACCGGCGTTCAATTTCTTCAATGGCGGCACGGTGCACGTTCCTCGCTACTACGAGTGGGACTTGGAAGTACAGCAGGCGATAGGCTGGCACAGTACCGTTAGTGCGAAGTATGTGGGTAACCACGGGTCGTACGAGGAGTTGACCAACCCGGCGCTGAACGCATTCGCTCCCTCGATTAAGAAAACCGTCAACGGACAACCGGTCACGACACAACTGTTCCCCTATGGTAATCTGCCCTCTTCCGCGCCCGATCCTCGCTTCGGGGTGGTTGCGCAAACCCAGAACGTTGGTAACTCCAACTACAACGGGCTGGTGGTTAGTGTTACCCATAGCTTCACCGGAGGTTTTCAATTCCAGGCCGGCTATACCTACAGCCACTCGCTCGATGATATCTCCAACAATTCACTCAACCCGTTCGGGCTGAACAATCAGACGACGGCGGACATCGTATTTCCCATCGATCAGAGCAATATCCGCAAGTACAACTACGGGAACTCTGACTACGACGTAAGGCACTCGTTCAACATGAACTACGTGTGGAGCGACGCTTTCCGTCACCTCACCAGCCGCGGCCCCAACGCCCTGATGAAAGGATGGACCTTCTCGGGGACCATCTTCGCTCATGGGGGGTTGCCGTATTCCATCTTCAGCAGCGGGTTAACGGCCGCGCTGCACAACAGCAATTGGGGGAGCAGCGCGGCGGCGACCGGCACCAGCGCGCTGGCCCTCATCACCGGCGATCAGAATCCAAATTGCGGTCCGTCGGCTGCGCAAATCACCAACGGTGTGCACAACGCCTGCTATAGCCAGGCCAATTTTGCCGATCCGGGCGTGGCCACTGACTTCGGCAACCAGGGTCGTAACCAGTTCCGAGGGCCACGCTATTTCGACACCGATTTTGGTGTCGAGAAGGCCTTCCCTATACCCGAGTGGGAAAGTGCGCAATTCTCGATTGGCGCACGCTTCTTCAATCTGTTCAACCATCCGAATTTCAATTTCCCGGTTACCGATTTCGATAACCCCCAATTCGGACAGATCCTGAAAACCGTCAGCCAACCGACGACGATCTTCGGATCAGGATTGGGGGCGGACGCTTCGCCGCGTGTCATTGAAATGCAGGCGAAGATTACCTTCTAGGCAGATCAGTTCGACAACCCTAGGCGGCCTCCGGCGAGGCCGCCTCATTTCCCAGAGCTAAGTTCCATGGCTTAATCTGCCATCTTGCCAGCATACCTCTGGGACAAGAAATGACTTGCAATATGCAAGTAATATTTGATAGCCTTCTGCCGTTGTGCCGGGGAAGCTTAAATCAAAACCACGATCCGGCTGCCCCGTAAGCATCTCGCTCGAGATCTTTGGGGACCGCTGGTCACTGTTGATCATCCGCGACTTGATGGTTCGTGGGTATCGAACCTTCAAGCAATTCGAGCAATCCGGTGAGGGGATTGCCACCAATATCCTGGCTGACCGTTTGCAAAAGCTAGAGACGGCCGGAATCCTCAGGGTCGAGTCGGAGCCTACGGACGCGCGCCGATTAAATTATCGCTTGACGGAAAAAGGCATTGATCTTGCGCCGGTGTTGTTGGAATTGCTAATTTGGGGTGCAAAGCACGAACCAACGGGCGCGCCCATTTCAGTTATCAACGGGATGGCAAAGAATCGCCAACGGGTTCTCGACGAAGTCAGGCGACGCTGGCGGGAACGTGACTCAACGCCAATCCTGCCATACGGTTGAATCGAAAGAATCGGGTTCTGCCGCTCACCATGTGCTCGGCTCGTTTCGGCATAGTGGTGGATAGGTTCGGCACCTTCTGGAATGATCAACTCGGAGAACGCCGCTTAAGATGCCAATCATCACTCAAAACGAAAGGGAGCAGCCATGCACGTTACCGCTGACGGACGACCATCGACCAATGGTAAAGAGCAAAGCAAGAGGCAGAAGATTACGCCGTTTCTTTGGTTTGAGGACAAGGCGGAGGAGGCCGCGAATTTTTATGTTTCTATTTTCCAGAACTCAAAAATCGTGAGCGTGAGTCGCTACGGAGAGGCCGGTCCAGGAGCAAAGGGAACGGCCATGGTGGTTTCGTTCCAACTGAATGGCCAGGAATTTACCGCCTTGAACGGAGGCCCGCAATTCAAATTCACCCCCGCGATATCATTCCTGGTCAATTGCGAGACGCAGCAGGAAGTAGATGAGCTGTGGGAAAAGCTCTCGCAAGGTGGACGGAAGGACCGATGTGGATGGCTCGAGGACAAATATGGTGTATCTTGGCAGATTATCCCCACGGTTCTGGGTAAGCTAATGAGTGATCCCGATCGTGAAAAGGCCAATCGAGTCATGAAGGCGATGCTCGAAATGAACAAAATTGAAATCAAGACGTTGGAACGAGCGCATAAGGGCTGATCTCGAGCGCTTGAGCAGGTGCCGGAGAGCTTAAACACAAGAAAGGAATCAAATGAGCAAAGTACGCGTGCTGGTGGGTACACACAAGGGCGCCTTTATTCTTACAGCCGACGGCAAACGCGATAAATGGGAGGTCAGCGGCCCGCATTTCGCAGGCTGGGAGATTTACCACATGAAGGGATCGCCGGCTGAGCCCAACCGGATCTATGCATCGCAGACCAGCGGCTGGTTTGGACAGATTATTCAACGTTCCGATGATGGCGGCAAAACTTGGCAGCAACCTGGAACGCCGCCCGCCGAACCTGCTGCCACCTCAAGTGGCACGCCCAACCCCGCCAGCAACAAATTTGTTTACGACACAGCTGCTAAACCACTCACCACCCATCAATGGTACGACGGCACGCAGCACCCCTGGGAGTTCAAACGCGTCTGGCATCTGGAACCGTCGCTCAAAGATCCGGAGACGGTTTATGCCGGAATTGAGGACGCCGCTATCTTCCGCACCACGGACGGGGGACAGAACTGGCACGAGCTTCCAGGACTACGCGGCCACGGCACAGGCCCCAAATGGCAGCCGGGCGCCGGGGGTATGTGCCTGCACAGCATCATCCTGGATCCAAAGGACCCTGGCCGGATCTACATCGCGATCTCTGCTGCCGGGGCTTTTCGTACCGATGACGGCGGCAAGACTTGGAAGCCCATCAACCGTGGCCTGCGCTCGCAATACATTCCCGAGGAAAATGCCGAGGTTGGTCACTGTGTTCATCATATCGCAATGCATCCCTCTCGCCCCGGCGTCTTGTTCATGCAGAAGCATTGGGACGTGATGCGCAGCGACGATGCCGGCGATTCATGGAAGGAGATTAGCGGGAATCTGCCCACGGACTTCGGATTCGTGATCGATGTTCACGCGCACGAGCCGGAAACCATCTACGTCGTTCCCATCAAGAGTGATGGCGAGCACTTTCCGCCCGAGGGGAAATTGCGAGTGTATAGAAGCCGTAGCGGAGGAAACGAGTGGGAGCCGCTGACCAAAGGCTTGCCGCAAACGAATTGCTTCGTAAACGTTTTGCGCGACGCCATGGCCGTCGACTCGCTCGATAAATGCGGCATCTATTTCGGCACAACCGGCGGGCAGGTATATGCTTCGGCCGACGCCGGGGATAGCTGGAATCCAATCGTTCGGGACCTTCCAGCCGTGCTCTCCGTCGAGGTCCAGACACTGGCATGATCCGAGTCGTACTTCCGGCACACCTGCGAACGCTAGCGCACGTCGGTTTCGAGGTGAAGCTCGAGATTGACGGCCCCGTGACACAGCGATCGTTGTTGAATACCCTCGAGGCTAACTATCCTATGCTGCGGGGAACGATTCGCGACCACACCACCCTCGAGCGTCGGCCCTTTTTGCGTTTTTTTGCTTGCGAGCAAGACCTGTCGCACGAATCGCCGGATGCTCCGCTTCCCGAGGCCGTGGCAAGCGGAAAGGAGCCTTTCCTCGTTATCGGGGCTATTGCCGGCGGGTAGACCGGGGCAGAATTCCGCAACAGCCGGCTCCATTGCGACAGCTAGACCAGTCCCCGAACCAATCGCAGCATGTCCCATGTTTTCCGATGTTTGTGCGACGCGATGTTTGTGTCCGATTGTTAAAAGACGACATTTGTGGTAGCGTTGGCCGCTATATGGTATCGGAACCTTCCTTAAAAACAGGAAGGTGTGCGCAGCGAGGTTCCAACCTGGGTGGCCTAAATGCCAGAGTTGTTCTCCACGGACTTGATTCCAGCACCTGACCGGCTGGAAGCTTGGCGGTCGCAGGCAACCCTCATCTGTGGCAATAGCCGTTTCCAATTTCCCCGACAACGTCTTTTCCGCGGGGTGATCGATCGTCGTAGCATTGGTGCGCTCCAGGTTACTCAGTTTTCTTCCACCCCTGTCTCGTTCGCCAAATACCCCACGGTGAATGCGAATGCGGGGGATCGCGGCTGCATTATCATCTGTCAGCTTCAAGGAGTTCGAGAATATTGCCAGAATGGAACCCGGGTAATGCTGCGGCCCGGCGACACCACATTGATCGATGCCGGGCGCCCCTGGTCCTCGACATGCGCCAGCCAGTGCTCGCGATTGTATTTGCGCCTCCCGCGCTGGCTGGTCGAGGAAAAGCTCGAAACCCGAGAGTTGCCGCTAGTCGAGCGGATTCGAGGTGGATCGGGTTTGGGTGCCACGCTGTTTCGCTTGGGAACGTCGCTGTACCAGGAAGCGGGCGTGCTCAGCCTCGAAGAGGGCCTTGCCGCGGTCGAAGCTTATCTTCACATGCTCTCTGCTTGCATAGGTTCCCCGCAGGCTGATCCAATCGTCCGCGGTCCAGATCTTGGCCATCGCATCGAAAGATTTGTTGAGGAGCACCTGGCAGACCCCGGTCTTACTCTCTCCCGAATCGCGGCTGCAGCCGGCATCTCGGTTAGGCATCTGCATCGACTTTTCTTGCGAAAAGGAGTAACCGTTTCCGAATGGATCCGTCGCAAGCGGCTTGCAAATTGCCGGTCAGCGCTGGCCGA
>JBPYDQ010001122.1:0-6769 GCA_051986135.1 Terriglobales bacterium
TGCGCAACTCAGGGCGGTCACCCGACTGGAGCGCGAAGCCGGCCGCCTCGGTCCATTTATAGACATCCGAATCGGAAAATACCGGTCCCTTCTGAGGAGCATCGCTCTTGCCTGCCAAACGCAAGAAATTGTCCATGCGTCCGTTGCCCTCGAGTAGCTTTTCCATTGACGGGATGCTCTTCTCTACGTTTGTCTGGCGTCGGGCACCCCAAAAGCCGGATGTGATCGTGACTGCATGTACAGGCACGTTTCGTAATTTGGCATACGGAGACTTGGCGAGATTCAAGACACCTTCATCCTTCCATTCGGAGTTCCCGGGAGAGCCAGCCACGGTCGAAACAGAGGCAGAACGGCCTCCCGCTCGCATGGAGTTGTTCCGCACCGGGAGCGCAGCCACCGCAGCCGCAGAAACAGCAGCCCCCACAAACTGCCGGCGTGTAATTTCAGACCCCTTGGTCATATGGACCTCCTAACCTGCACCGTGAGACAAGAAAGAGTTTCGAGGAATCACACGATTTCGGGTTTTTCCCGAAGTATTTAACCGTCAGCTGAAGCCGCTTGCAGAATGATAATAGACTTCGTTCCATCTCAAAGCATTTGTGAAATCTGCGATCTTGGTGTCACGATCGATAGTCAAGCATTCCATCCCCGAAATCTCTGCGAAATTCCCGAGGTGCTCGATCGTCAGAGCCTGGCTGAGCCCCGTGTGATGCGAAGCCCCCGCCATGATCCACCCCGTGGCTGCGATCTTGAGATTGGGTTCAGGTATCCACATAGCTCTAGCGACGGGCAGTTTAGGGAGAGGCTCGGTGGGCGGGACGAGATTCACTTGGTTTACGACTAGACGAAAGCGGTTGCCCATGTCGACGATCGATGCATTTACAGCGCTCCCACTGGAAGCAGTAAACACCAACCGGACGGGGTCTCCTTTGCCGCCAATGGAGAGGGGATGAATCTCGGCGGTAGGCCTGTCCGCAGCGATCGAAGGGCAAATTTCCAGCATGTGCGCGCCGAGCACTTGCCCACCATCTTTCAAGTGATACGTGTAATCTTCCATGAACGATGTGCCGCCCTTTAGGCCGTGACTCATGACCTTCATCGCTCTGACGAGCGCCGCCGTCTTCCAATCGCCTTCTGCGGCGAAGCCATACCCATCGGCCATGAGACGCTGCGCCGCGATTCCCGGTAGTTGGGGCAAACCGTGCAGGTCTTCAAAGGTGTCCGTGAATGCGCTTGCCCCCGCGTCCGAGAGGAAGTGCCGCAAGCCAATTTCAATTCTTGCCGCATCGAGCAAGGCTTTGCGCTTGCAGCCATTGGGACGCAACGGCTCCGCGAGTGAATAGGTTTGGTCGTATTCTGCCGCCAGCTTCTCAACTTCTGCATCATTTACCTGGCCCATGCGCTGCACTAATTCGCCGATGCCGTAGCCATTGACGCAGTAACGCAATTTGATCTGCGCAGCGGCTTTATCGCCTTCCGTAACGGCGACGTTCCGCATGTTGTCGCCAAGCCGGGCAATCTTCAATTGTCGAGCATCGTGCCAGCCGCAAGCGGCGCGTGTCCAGCCCGCAACCTCCGAGTGGACATTTGGTTCACGCCAGGAACCAACGACGACTTTGCGTGGACGACGCATCCGGGAAACAAGGAACCCGAATTCCCGGTCGCCGTGAGCCGACTGATTCAGGTTCATGAAGTCCATGTCGATGGTGGCCCACGGCAGCTCTTCGTTGAACTGCGTGTGCCAGTGGAGAAGGGGTTTTGTGAGGGATTGCAGACCGCTGATCCACATTCGAGCCGGGGAGAAGGTGTGCATCCATGTAATCAGGCCAATGCAATTCCGTGAGCTGTTGGCATCCAAACACAACCGCTCGATGGATTCACTCGTGGTTACCACCGGTTTGGCAACGATCTTTACTGGAATAGAGGATGCCGCGGACAGAGCGGCTCCGATGATCGAGGAGTGCTGCTCCACTGCCTTCAGCGTCTCTGGGCCATACAGATCCTGGCTGCCGGTAACAAACCACGCTTCCAGCCCGGAAAGATCAATCATCTCTCTGCCTCGACTATCGACGACACCCGGGTCCTGCCGGTCCCTCCCTCAGAGAAAGGGGGATGCTGCTCCGTCGACCGGCCATCAATGTCGGCGCGCCCTTCGCGCTTTGCGCAGTCGCTTCTCCTCAAGCACTTCCCTCGACCCGCTCCGCGAGCTTCGGGTGCTTCGAACGGTGGTTGCCAATGCATCCCGGCAATGGCCCGCGATTCAGGATGACCCGGACCACCGCCGCGGCGTGGACGGCGGTCCCAGGGTCAGGGCGACGAAACACCTAAAATGTCAGTTTTCCGCCGATCTGCCACCAGCGAGGCAACGTCTGGGAAGTCACTCGGCCAAAATTTACGGCGCTCAGATCGCCTTGAAGGCTCTGGAAGTTCGGGTGGTTGAAAAGGTTGAAAAACTCAAAGCGAATCTGGAAATTCAGTCTTTCCGTGAGGTGGGTATTCTTATAAACGGTCGCGTCGGTCTGGACGAAGGCAGGGTTGCGGAATTGTCCAGGCTTCTCGTTGCCGATGGCGCCTGCAGCCGGCACGGTGAATTCACCCCCGGAGAAGACACCCGTGCTGGTATAAGCACTCCGGGAGGTGGCCTGCTGGTAGCTGGAAACATTGGGATAACTGAAGTTATCTCCATTGGCCAGGTAGTCGCCGGTCTTGGCTAGCTGTGCGTCCGCACCGGCGGTGTAGTTGGCACCGTTGTATGCGGCCGTCGTAAAGACGCTAAAAGGATAACCAGTCTGATAGACACTTGTGCCGCTCAGTCCCCATCCCCCGGTCGAACGCCCGACAAAACCCTGGCCGCCATTCATGCCAGGCAATTCATAGTTAAAGGTTAGCGAGAACCGGTTGGGAACGTCCCAGGGCGACGGGCCGTAGAATTGGTGCGGATCAATCGCCGTGGGATACTTGCCTGCGTCGTCCTTGGAAGAGGACCGAGTGTAGGAGGCATCAAAGAATCCGCGTTGTACCCTCCCTCGCAGGGCAAAGCTTACGCTGTTATAGTTGCTGACACGATCGTTTTGCGTATAAGCGATGCTGCCGAAGCTGGGATTGAGTCGCGTCGGTGGAGTGCCGAGCGGCTTACCGATTAGGTCTCCCGGCACAGCATTGATGTCCACACCGTAGGAGACCAGACCTCCGGCGTTTCCATTGCCAACAAGGTTGCTGTCGTGCGATCCACTGTAAAGCACCGCCGCGACAAGCCGGCTACCCAGTTTGTGCTCCACCGCCCCGGAGAAGACGTAGGCGGTGGGAGACACTATATTCGGGTCTATGCCGCCGATGGCAAGTTCCGCGCCCACGATTCCCCCCGCTGCATCCAGGCATGGTGCTGTTGGACACAAGGGCGTGCCCGCCAAAGCAGGGAAAGTAAATCCCCACGGCGGTTTGTTGCTGGTGCCCTGAACGAAAACGGGCCTGTTACCCGCCGCATTTGTCGAGGCAAACCCGGGCAGAATCAAGCCTGGGGGATTCCCGCGAAATTCTTCCTGGATGTTGGCGGGTGTGAGCCAGTTGGAATACATGCCAAATCCCCCGCGCACGACCCAATCGCCTTTTCCATTGATATCCCACGCAGCGGCAATGCGCGGATTGTATGCTTTAGGTGTATGGGTCAGCGCGTTGTGGGTAGGCTTTGCAAAACCACTGGCAACTTGTTGCTGGAAGGTTGAGCCCGAACCGAGGTAGAAGTTACCAAAAACAGTTGACGTGGAGCGGGAATAAGGATTCCCCTGATCGTCGAACCGGAAACCCAGGGTCAAGGTCAGATTGCGATGCGCCTTCCAGGTGTCTTCAGCGAAGAGGCCCCAAGTCTTCGAGGCAGCATTCCAATCCCACAGTTGCTGCTGGCCGGTGATGGGGTTGTACATGACCCCGCCCTCGGAGAGTGGATGGTCTTGGGCCAGCGCCAGTAGATTGTTAAACGAGAAGGAGGGGTGAGACCAGGGTCCCTGGAAGGGTTCGACATCATCGCCGAACCAGCCTTCATAGCCCACTTTCAAAACGTGTGCACCACGAATATGCGACAAGACGTCCCGCCAGTGATAATTGTGCTGGATGAAATCTCCCTGGGAGAATCCGAGTCCGTATCCGGTGCTCCCGGTAACGGTAATCCCCGGAATGCTGAAGTCCCCGGTTTCATCGTTTTTTCCCTCGATGCGATTCTGGGCAAAGATCACTTCATTGAACAGGGTGGGACTAAACGTGTGCGTCCAGTTCACTTGAAAGGCACGCTCCCAAGTGTTGTTCGTCGTGGAGAACTGCGGAATAGAGGGCGGCCCCCCGTAGTTCAGAACCGTGCGAAAGAAACTCCCGTAAATGCGGTCGTTCTTGAAATACTTGTCCACGCGGCCAAAATACTGTGTGCCATTGCGGAAATTCGTGCCATTGAAAATACCCGAATCGGTCATCGGCAAGCTGCAAGGGATGTTCTCGACCGCCGGTGTCCCGCAGATGTTATTCCCACTCGCATCTTTGCCGAAATACGACAGCGCGGTAGATGCGACTGCAGTGCCCGCGATATGAGTTGGAACATAGGTCGTAAGAATCTTGGTTCCAAAGGTGCTCGGATGGTTGGTCTGAGCCCACGACGCGAAGGCCGGGTCCGGAAATACTATGGTGCTGTTACCGGTAGATAAGGCGGAACGCAATGGCTCGACACCGAAATAGAAGAAAAATTGGTGATGGGGGATGATGGGACCGCCAATTGCGGCGGAGATGTTGTTGCTATGAAACGGAGCATAGGGATGGTCTGAACCCGGCAGGGAATACTTGGCGTACATCGGCTGGTAACTAAAGTAGTCGCTGGCCAGACCGTGGAATTCGTTCGTGCCGGATTTCGTGGTCATGGCAAATTGAATAGAGCTAGAGTGTCCATAATCTACGGTAAAGGTGTTGACCTGATTGCTTATTTCCTGAAGAAAATCTGGGTTGGGGGTAAGGTTCAGCACGCCCTGGCGGATGCTGCTGGTCACGTCGAGCCCATCGACAATCCACATGTTGGAAACCGTGCCTTGGCCGTTCGCACTGACATCGACAGCCGTTTCCGTAGAGAAATTGTCGACACCGGTACCCGGCGTGCCGGAGGCAACACCCGGACCACCGGCGAGTCCCAACCCGGAGACGCCCGGGGCTATGGTAGAGAGCTGCAGCAGGTTACGCCCCGACAGCGGTAAACTCGACAGTTCCTGCGTTTCCAACGTTTGTTGATTTCGCGTCTCAGCGGCATTGACCAGCGGAATCTCCGCGGTTACCACGACAGCTTCGGTTGCTGCACCCACCTTCAGGCTAATTGGCACATTCAGGTTCTCATTGGTTTCCAGCGCAACCGTCGTCTCAGACTTAGAGAATCCCTTGGCCTCCACGGTGATTTTGTAAGACCCCGGCGCCAGACTCAGGAAGCGATAGCTCCCCGAAGCGTCCGTCGTGGTGCTTGCCGACACTTGTGTCACCGTGTTCACCAAGTCGACCTTGGCTTGTGCCACCAAGGCCCCGCTCTGGTCCGCGACCGTGCCCTGAATATTGCCGGTAAACTGCGCAGAAGCGGGACCAGCCAGCAACAATGTGACTGCCAGAAGACGAACGCCCCACGAAACCCAAGATTTCATTTGCATGTTCCCCTCCCCCAAATTTGCTGCCGCGTTCCTGCGGAAAATAGAGGTATCCATAGACCTTTAGCTTCAGAAAGAAATACGGAGCCCCAGCTGAATCTGTCTGGGACTGAGTGCGGAGGTAACTCTCCCGAACGTGGCATCCGCCAAGTTGTTGTCGACCGAACCGAGATTCACGTGGTTGAAAACATTCAAGAAGTCGAAACGGAATTGCAGATTGCCCTGCTCGCCGAGCCAGGGCAGATGGTTGTTCTTCAGAACGCTGGCATCGACTTGAACCAGTCCGGGATTGCGGTACATATTGCGCGGCAAATTTCCTTCCGTACCGGCTGTCGGCACCGGGAAATCTGCAGCGGTGAAAATCCCGTTAATATAAGCCTGACGGCTGTGCGAACCGGTGAAATCGGTGCTGGGTTTGTTCGGGATATCGTATAGCGCGCCGTCGTGGTTGAAGTCGCAAGGGGTCGTCGTTTGGGTAATGAACGACCCCGAGCACACGACCCAAAACGGCGTGCCAGATTGAATCGCAGCAATACCGGTCAATTCCCAACCGGAAGTGATGCCTTTAGCGATGCCGCTGTTCATTCCAGGGAAGGTGTAGGTTTCGGAGAAGGAGAATCGCTGCCGAACGTCCCAATTCGCGTCCGCATAGTAACCGGAATAGGCGCTCGGATCGGGGATGTTGAACCCTCCGTCCTGGTCAAAGCGCGTTCCCGATTCAATATAGTCTTTGGCATGAGAGAGCGTGTAAGAACCCTGAAAGTTCAACCGTGAAGTCGGGTTGCCTCGAACCGTCAAAATCATTGCGTTGTAGTTACTCGAATTGATGTTGCGAATGAGGTCGATGGATCCGAAACTGGTGTTTGGCCGTGTGGCGCCGCAACCGGCGCACCGGTTCACATCCGTGCCGCTTAACTGGTCATAGCCTCGAGATCCTGAGTAACTCGCGCCCGCCACGAGCTTCCACGGGAGCTGGTGTTCGACACCGGCAACATAGTTCACTGCATAAGGCGGTTTGAGATTTCGGTCTAACGCCGTGACAGCGGGTTGCAAAGTCGTGCTGCCACCTTTGGAATCGAAGGTGACCGTGCCGATCGTCGGCAGCGGGT
>JBPYDQ010001123.1:0-2792 GCA_051986135.1 Terriglobales bacterium
GCCGGAGTTCGACGACTTGACCTGGAAGTCACGACTAATACAGAGGGAAAAGCACGATTCACCGGACTACCCGATAACCTCAAGAAGGGGCTTTTCTTTCGCGGGTCTAAAGACGATATGGAGGGAACCGCGTTTTACGAGCCCAAGAAGAATTGTAAAGCGCAGCACACGATGGTATTAGAAAAGCCTGCCACTCCGCGGGAGCAGTAACCGAGTGCGCAAAGATCAATCTCTCTTGGGTACTCCGGCTGCGTTATCGACGCCCGAGCCAAAGGCTAGGGAGCTGTAACTTACTGCACCGAGCTGGCCACATTGGGAAAAGACTGTGTTCGAGTTGGAACCGACTAGCCGGATGGTTCCGACCACAATGATCAGAATCGCCGCTACCAACACCGCGTATTCGGCGATGTCCTGGCCTTGTTCGTCAGACCCACAGCTTTTGGATGAAGGCAGCCATATGAACCTCCTTTTTTCGAGAGAACCTGAAACGTCTTTCATTTTGTGACAAATTGGCAGCCAGCGCCAGTTCCTAGGTCCGGGAAGAAGTACTCTTATTTTGGCCGCAGAGAAACTGAGAAGAAATTGACCTCGACGCCTCGAGTCTGCTCTTGATGGAGCCCTGTTTCCGCCAAAGAGCCATGGCAATCCGCAGCAGAATATCACGCCCCGTCATGCCTGAAGACAGGCGCTGGGCGGGGGGACGGCAGCATCGAATGAGAAGTTGTGTACGCGATCCAGAGCCTGACGCATTTATTTATAATCCCTTCCGCCTTTGCTGTGGGCTTTGTAATCTAGGTTGACTCATAGAACGGAAGGGGACTGTTCTTTGCTGAGCTACTCCCGTGGGCCGGACTGCCCGCTGTTGGAAAGCACGATCGGCGAACAGCTACGCCGGACTGCCGACCGCGTCGGCGACTCTCTCGCGGTCGTGTCCTGCCATCAGTCTCAACGTTTGACCTGGGCCCAGCTCGATATTATGGCCGACCGCGTCGCACGCGGCTTGTGGTCGATCGGCGTTCGCAAGACCGACCGCGTCGGACTCTGGTCATCGAACTGCGTCGAATGGGTGGTTCTGCAAATGGGGTGTGCCCGCGCTGGGGCGATCCTGGTCAATATAAACCCCGCTTACCGTTCCCATGAACTCCGCTTCACCCTGCGCAAGTCGCGCATGAAGGCCATCTTCCTTTGGCACGCCGATGTCCGCGCCGACTACGCCGCGCTCCTCGAGGAAGCTACCCTTGGACAGTCGCTCGAACTGCAGCACTCCATCTACTTTGATTCTCCTCTCTGGGAAGAGCTGCTTCATGCTCCGGGAGAGATTCCGCCCGGTGTTCAGCCGCAGGATGTCAGCAACATTCAATACACTTCGGGAACCACCGGAATTCCCAAAGGCGTCATGTTGACCCATCACAATCAGGTCAACAACGGTCTGTTACTGGCCTGTGGCATGCGCTATACGGAAAAAGACCGCATCTGCGTTCCTGTCCCGCTGTATCACTGTTTCGGTTGCGTCATCGGCAACATGGCAGCCCTGACCAGCGGTGCTGCCGTGGTTTTTCCGAACTGGACCTTCGACCCACGCGCCACTCTAAGCGCCGTCGAAGCCGAGAAATGCAGTAGCCTTTACGGGGTCCCGACCATGTTCATCGCCGAATTAGGTCTGCCCGATTTCTCCAGCTTCGACCTGACGTCCCTGCGTACCGGCATGATGGCTGGCGCTCCCTGCCCGGTCCAGATCATGAAACGCGTTGGCGGGGAAATGCACTGCACGGAGCTCACCATCGGCTACGGCCAGACCGAGAGCGCGCCCGTCGTTACGATGTCGGAGCTGGACGATCCGCTCGAGGTACGCGTCTCCACCGTTGGTAAGGCCTTGCCCTGCACGGAAATGAAAATTGTGTCCTTGAGCGATGGGATGACATTGCCTCTGGGAGAACGAGGAGAAGTCTGCGCCCGCGGCTACATGGTAATGAAGGGATATGACAACGAGGCCGAAGCCACCGCCCGCGTAATCGACGCCGAAGGCTGGCTCCATACCGGAGATCTCGGCGTCATGCGCCCCGACGGCTACATCCATCTCACCGGCCGCACCAAGGACATGATCATCCGAGGCGGCGAAAACATTTATCCGCGCGAGATCGAAGAGTTCCTCTACACCCATCCCAAGGTCGCGGAAGTTCAGGTCGTCGGCCTACCCAACGAGTACTTGGGAGAAGTTGTCCTCGCTTGGATCCGTCTTCGTCCCGGCGAAACCGCGACCCATAAGGAGATTCGCGAGTTCTGCCAAGGTAAGATCGCCCATTTCAAAATCCCCGAGCACATCCGTTTCGTGGACGCCTTCCCCACTACGGTCACGGGAAAAGTTCAGAAGTTCAAGATTCGCGAACAGGAGATTCAGGAGCGTGGTCTCCAAACTGTGGTACAAACCACGACCTGACCCGCTCAACCAGCGCTACCTGTTGTAATCAGGTCTGTTCACGACAGCAGGGATAACCCGCCACCGCTTTGCAACCACAAATAGTGAAGAGCTACGGCTGCGGCGATGCGCATCTGGTTTGTGCCTCTCACGGGTTTCCGCTGAAGCATTCGGATACTTTGTCGTGCCCGTCTTTGTGTCACCTTTTCCGACAGCTGCGAAGTGGAGCACAGACCAAGAACTCAGATATGCAAAGAACTGTTTAGCTAAGAGGCGATCGGGTTCCGGGCATGGATGAGTCGCAGTACCATGCTCGGCGTTGCCCGAAATCGACTCTGGAATTGATGAGAGCGCTGGAACTAGACCCATATCTCTG
>JBPYDQ010001124.1:0-7703 GCA_051986135.1 Terriglobales bacterium
ATCGCGAAAATCAAGCGGCTGGCCGCCGAAAGCGCCAGCCACGTTGGCCGCGAACGCGTCGATGCCTGCTCAAAGGCTGTGAGCAGCGTTTTCATCCAGGGCAGGCAGGGCAGCGGTATTGCAGCGAGCGCTGCCGGGCAGAGGCGCGGAAGTGGTCGCGATGGAAGGCGCAGCAACGATATCGGGAAACGATGGCCGGGCAACAGAAACGCAGGCGGCAAAGCCGGCGCTACCGAGAGCGTGCTAAGAACCGCAAACCACCAGAAGCAGAAGCGGTTAACGAACCCGCGAGGGTAATCACTCCAGAAGATTTTTTTCGCGCACACGTGTGACCGACCAGGGTGCTACGAGCGATTCGCGCACCAGCGGCGAAGTCCTTTGCAGCGCTTCTGTTCGCAGGCGTGCCGGCGAGCGCTGGAGCGGGTGAGGGAGCGGGAGCGGCGCTGGAGACAGGCGCGCATTTAATCCGGGCATATTGCTTATGCGGGAGACTGCACTTACATTCACGCGGTCGATGCAACTGGAGTTTCATCAACTGGAACGGCGCTGGGAGCACTTATGCGTGCGCCATCCGGCGCGGCAGCGGCGCTTGTTGGCCTCGCTGGCGGACAGTGGACAGCAAACCCCCATCGTGGTGGTAGCAGCGGAAGGCCAGGCGGATCGCTACGTGGTGGTGGACGGCTACAAGCGGATCGCAGCGCTGGAACAGCTGGGGCGGGACACGGTGGAAGCCGTGGTGTGGCCGTTGAGCGAAGCCGCAGCCGTACTGCTGGATCGCTCGCTGCGCCTTTCCGAACACGAGACCGCGCTGGAGGTGGGTTGGCTGCTGCTCGAACTGGAGCAACGTTTCGGCTACAGCCTGGAAGAGCTAGCGCGGCGGTTCGATCGTAGCGTGAGTTGGGTGTCGCGGCGGGTGGCGTTGGTAGAGCTTTTGCCCGAGACCATCCAGCAGCAGGTACGCGAGGGCAAGATCATGGCGCAGGCGGCGATGAAGTTTCTGCTGCCGGTAGCACGGCAAAGCCTAGAGGGCTGCCAGCGCATGGCCACCATCTTCGCTGAATATCACTGCGATATGCGCGAGGCCGGCCAACTCTATGCGGCCTGGCGTCGAGGATCAGCCGCGATCCGCCAGCGCATTTTGGCCGATCCTGCGCTGTTCTTCAAAACGCAGCGGCAGGCGAAAGTTCTCCCAGGGTCCGCCGCCGAACTGATCCGCGATCTGGAAATGGTGACCGCGATTGTGAACCGCGCTTATCGGCGACTCGCCGGCGCGTGGGCCGCAGAAGTGGATGACCCGCAACGCGCTGAGGCGCGGCAGCAGATCGAGTGGATCGAAAAACAACTGCAACGCATGGAGAAGAAACTTCTTCTGGAGCAAGCACCGCATGTTGAGCCCAGCGCACCGCACTGCGATTCTGGAGCTGCACAGCCGGGGAATGGGGAAACGCGAGATTGCGCGGACGTTGGGGATTTCCCGCGTGGCGGTGCGCAAAGTCCTGCGCTCGAACTCCACCGCTGTGCCGGAGTTGCAGCGTCGGGAGAAAGCCGAGCCTTATCGACAACAGATCCTGGAGCTTTTCGGAACCTGCAAGGGGAATCTCGTGCGAGTCCATGAGGAACTGCAGGCGGCGGGTGCGGATCTGTCGTATTCGGCCTTGACGGCTTTTTGCCGGCGGCACGGTATCGGATACCAGCCGCCGGTAGCGGCGGGGCGGTACGATTTTGCGCCCGGGGAAGAGCTTCAGCATGACACCTCGCCGCACGAAGTGGAACTGGCGGGCAAGAAGCGCAAGGTGCAAACTGCCTCGGCTGTGCTGTGTTACTCGCGAATGCTTTTCTTCCAGTGCTATCCGACGTTCCAGCGCTTCGATTGCAAGGTGTTTCTCACCGATGCGCTGCGCTACCTGGGCGGCGCCACCGCCCGCGTGATGATCGATAACACCCACGTGGTGGTGCTACGTGGCAGCGGACGCGACATGGTGCCCGTGCCCGAGATGGCCGCCTTTGCCGAGCGGTTCGGTTTCGAGTTCGTGGCCCACGCCATCGGGGACGCGAACCGTTCCGGGCGTGTAGAACGGCCGTTCCACTTCGTAGAGCACAACTTCCTGGCGGGACGTTCTTTTCGCAGTAGGGAAGACTTGAATCAGCAGGCGCAGGAGTGGTGCGATAAGGTCAACTCGACTTACAAGAAACACATCCGCGCGGTTCCACGCGAACTATATGCCATGGAGCGGCTGCAGCTGAAGCCGCTGCCGAAGTGGATTCCTGAAGTCTACCGGCTGCATCAGCGTTTGGTGGATATCGAAGGCTATATCGCACTGCACAGCAATCGTTACTCGGTCCCCGTGGATTGGATCGGACGCCGGGTGGAAGTGCGTGAGACCAAGGACAAGATCGAGATTCAACTGGATGCTCGGCGTATGGTGACGCACCGGCGTATCGCAGAAGCTGAGCACCAGCGCATTACCTTGGCCGTGCACCGTCCTCCCCGCGGCCAGCGTGCACTGCGGCCCGATCCCCATCCCGAGGAGAACGCCATTCTCACCCTTGCGCCCGAGCTGGGCGAATACGTGGCGGGGTTGAAACAACGCAGCCGCAAGGGGATCACGCTTGCCTTGCGGCAACTGCTGCGATTCGTGCGCGAGTACCCCCGCGAACCCTTGCTGGGAGCGGTGCAGGAGGCTGCCCATTACGGTCTCTATGATCTGGATCGGCTGGAGCGCATGATTCTCCGGCGCGTGACCCGCGAATATTTTCTGCTCGATGGAGGGTCGCACGAAGATGACTGAAGAACTCGAGCAACTGCTGAAGAATCTCAAGCTGCGGCGCATCCTGGAAATCTATGACGAACAGTTGCGCGCCGCCGATAAGGGCGGCATCAGCTACTCGGAGTTTCTCACCTATCTGATACGCGCCCAGTGGCAAGCCAAGCAGGAGGGTGCTCTGGAGTGGCGCATCCGGCGCGCTAACCTGCCCGAGCGCTGGACACTGGAGACCTTTCCCTTTGCCCGGCAACCTGGTGTGAACCGCAAACAGATCCGCGGGTTCGCGGAGTTGGAGTTCATCGCCAAGGCAGAAAATATCGTATTTTGCGGCAAAACCGGTGTCGGCAAGACAGGATTAGCCTGCGGGCTGCTGCTCAAAGCACTGGAGAACGGCTACCGCTGCCAGTTCATCAAGGCCCAAGACCTGTTCGACGAAATGTATGCCTCTCTGGCGGATCGCTCCACACGGAAGTTGCTCAAGCGTCTCGCCCGCCTCGACGTGCTCGCCGTGGACGAACTTGGATATTTGAATCTGAAACCGGAGCAGTCGAACATTTTCTTCAAGCTGATGGAGGAGCGCTACCGCCAGCATCCCACAATCATTACCACAAACTTGGTCTACGACGAATGGCCTAACTTTCTGGGCAACCGAGCCATGGTAGAGGCACTGCTGAGCCGGTTGCGGCACTACTGCCACACGGTGCTCATCGACGGACCATCCATCCGTGAACAGCAGGGCTGAGGACACCTAGATGGAAAACCTCCCCAGCCTGGAAGAATATGTTCGTCAGATACTGGAGGCGTACCGCGGGACTCCGGGCACACTGGGGACGGTGCGCCGCGCGGACCGGCTGCTCGCCACGCAACTGTACCAGCGCGGCTTGTCGGTCCAGGTCATCGAGAACGCGTTGGTGCTGGCCGCGGCGCGCCGCTTGATCCGGTCTACTGATCGACCGCCTTTGAACGCGATTCGCTCGCTGGCTTATTTTTTGCCGGTCATCGAAGAAGTGTTGGAGTCGCGTGTTAGCCCGGATTACTTCCAATACTTGCGTCAGAAGCTGGAGCACATTACACCTATGCGGTAAGTTTCAGCCTCGGAGCAACGCCTGGCGCCGTGCGGATGATGGAAAAGCAAAGCCGCACGCCTTCGGCGTGGATGACAGTTGCCCATTCCTTCACATTCACGTAACTAACCTTACATGCCTTCGGAGTGGATGATGGACCCTGATCTCGGTCCTGTTCCCAGTTTCGTTCGAGGAGTGGGTTACTTCAGACAAGCGCTACTGGGTCACTTGTGCCAAGCGCCGAAGTCGTATTCAGAGGAGGTGCCATTTGTCCCCGAGTTCTTCTCGTTCCATCTCGCCCAGTTTCCCCAAGGATTTCCTGCTCATACGCTGCGATCCTGCACTGTGTCGTACATCTTTAACGCCTGCTGCAGGCTGAATACATGATCTTCCCGCCAGTGCGCGTTCAACTGTTCCGCAATTTTCTGCTCAGTTTTGCATCCCTGTCGCTCCATCCAGAACCGCCCGGTGTACACGCACATTCATCTTGTCAAGGCTCGCATGCACACCGCTTCCTCTGGTCGGAATGAACCTCTGGGTTAAGCCCGCGCGCCCAGGTTCGCCGTTTCTGATTCTGCTCTAGGGGAGAGCCACGAAAGCCTCGCCAATGTTCAATCGCCTTCCCGGAACCATGCTGGCGTAGAGGCATTCGCACGAATGATGATCAGGTTCGTAGCTGCGGTCGCGCTCTTCGGAACGATAACGCTGTCGTCGGCGGAAGTCACAGATTATTCAATCTGGCGCCAGCTGGTGGCGAGGCTGATGTGTGAAATCAGGCAACCACTTTTGCCGTGCACCACGATCTGTTTTTGGCGAATGACAGGCAATTTTGTAGCGAGCGCTGAACTGTACAACCCGGCTATCGGATCGGGCCACCTTGGAAAGCAAACCTCGGTCAGTCCGGGTCATACTGCCAAAGCGTCGAGGATTTTATGGTGATCGGCTTCAAACCTCCGTATAAACCAATGATTATAAGGAAGTTAAATAATTGGTTGTGTTTATAGCGATTATTATTGACAGACAAGTTGGGATGCGGCAAAATGAATTAGGTTGCGTTTATAGCGATTATTTTCCCAGAAGCCATGAAGGAGAGGCTATGGTAGCTTCACCCGAAGCGATTCAGATCGCGCCTCGTGATCAGGACGAGATCGAGCAAGCATCTCGGCTCTATCGGATGCTTGTGCACGAAGGCACCGCCGCCTTGATTGGTCCCGACGGACATCGAATCGACTTGCCCTCAACCGTGCACGAAATCCTTGTGCGCGTTGTTGAGCAAATGCAGGAGGGAAAAGCAATTGCGATTCTGCCTCTGGTGGACGAATTGAGCACGCAGGCAGCTGCCGACCTTTTGGGCATCTCCCGGCAATTCTTCGTGCGTGAGTGCGAAGCCCATAAGCTCCCTTTTCACTATACGGGGACACACCGAAGGGTGTTCCTGAAAGATTTGCTCGACTACAAGAGGCAGCGGGAACAGGCTCGTCGCGAGGCGATTGTTCGTATCGCTCGGCAATCCGAAGACCTCGGCGATTACAACAAATTCGTCCCACCCGAGGAATAGTTGATCTCTGACTTTCCTGCCCTAGTCGATGCGTGCGTTCTGGTCCAAGCCTCCGTTCGTGACACTCTCTTGAGGCTATTCGAACGGAGGCTTTTTCTAGCCCGTTGGACAGACGAAATCATCGATGAGGTAGTCCGCACCCTGCAAAACAAGCTGGGCTACACACCGGAGCAAACAAACCATCTCGTCACCGAATTGCGCAACTACTTTCCTGACGCCTGGGTGGAGCAGGGATATCGCGAACTAATTTCAGCGATGACGAACCACGAAAAAGACCGTCATGTACTTGCCGCCCGCGGTTAAAACTCCCTGCGAAGTAATTGTGACCTATAACCTCAAACATTTTCCCAAAGACTCCCTAAAGCCGTTTGGCATCACTGCGAAACACCCCGATGAATTTTTGCTCGACCTCTACCACATCGCCCCTGAAATCGTAGTGCACGAACTCCATGAGCAGGGTGCGGCCCTGCGAACCCCGATTACCGTCAACCAGGTCCTAACTACCCTCGAAACCTGCCAGTGCACACAGTTTGCAAGGCTGGTGCGAGAAAGGCTGGCACTGTGAACCCGAAACAGATAAATAATAACGAGTTGCTCGATCCCCATTGTCAGATTCCAGACCGCGGAAGTTTACAGATTCTTCCGCGGTTAAGGCCTCCCGAAGAAACTCGTCCACTTGGCGCACGATCCCGGCCTAGTGAATCCCTGTTGAGGCCGGCCGGTGGAAGGGCGCCGAAAGGTAAGCGTACGCCGATGGCCGTCTGGACAGGCTCAAAAATAAGAGCATTCTGGTGCGTGCGGCGAGCGAGCGGCCGCGTTACAGCTTGATCGGCTCCGCGAAACTCAATGGACTTGATCCCGATATGCGAGACGTGCTGACACGCACCGCCGACCATCCCGTCAATCGAATCGAAGGGCTAGTGCCGTGAAATCTCGACAGTCAGCGTGCGGGCCAAACTCGCACGGTAAACAGAAAACGAAAGAACAAAGTTCGGTCGTGGCTCACTCGCTTCCGAACATCGCAAAGTTGATCGAAGATGGCGAGATCACTATCGGCAGGCTGCGCCCGATTGGTTGTGTCGCCACGGCTGCCGACGAAGACTGCACCTATGCCATGCTCGTGCGCCGACATGGAGAGAGCCTCGGGCAGTTGCTTGTCCGCCTTGATCGTGCGATCGACAAAGCCCTCACACTGGGCATCTTCACCGACGAGATCAACCCCCAACCCTCGCGCAGAATGTCCGCTACGCGCGTTGTGGACACTTACGGTTTCACGCTTATCAAACACGGTCTACACTGGACGCTAACGGGAAAAGGGTCGGAGAGCCGGAATCAGTTGCAATGATCGCAATGACTGATCTCTTCGAATCCGCGGAGGCAAAAACTTAGGCAAAAGTTGGGCAAAAGATCGGGTGAAATAGGTCTAAAATGCGGCTTCGAGGGGTGTAAGGGCCATTGAATCAACAATGAGTTAGGCCGACCGATCGGGCTCATAACCCAAAGGTCGGTGGTTCAAATCCACCCCCCGCAACCACTTGCGGGCCTCGGTACCCACTGGCTCCCATTCGCTGGCCCGGTCATGCGGCGTCGACGACCCTACCGCAAGTCTCGAAGGCCAATACGCTTCGCACGATCACGCCGTTCGCGGTGCGCTTCGCCTCCGACATGCAAAACCGACATCACTTTCTCCTGGTATCAACAGCCGCAGAACAACTTCCGTGTCCCGCCGAGGCGCCAACGCCCAACGGGCGCGACGGGTTATTCTGCCAGATGTATTCGTAGCCAACGAAAAACTTGAACGGGTTCCACGTATACTTGGCAGCCCCCATAATTCCGTAGTTGTCGGTCACGATGCCATATACGGTGTTGGTCGTAGGGATCAGATTGGCCCCGGTGATGGGGTTTGTATTGATGCTGTTCGTGGTCGACTGATATGGCTGCGTCAGACTCTGAGGCCCCAGCAAGGGGTTCAATACGCTAATCGCCTGATTGTAATGTTGGGCGACGACGTCGGCGGAGAATTTGCCGGATTCTCCCCCGAGGTCGAATCCATAGGCGTTGTTATGCGCCGATTCGGGCGTACAGGTGGTGGCAGTCCAGGTTGGGGAGGCCGAGTAGCAGCCGGCAGAACCATCCGCGAATTTATACATCGCGCCGAAATGGACCTGGCCATAGGTGAGGCGGTACTTCATGGCGGTGTCCCAACGGGCGTCCTCGGTGTCGCCGCCGCCGGCCAGGGTGCCGTTATACCCGATGTAGGAAAAGGCATAGCCGCCGCTGACCGGATCGTAAAGGAGCATCGCATCGGTACCGAGA
>JBPYDQ010001125.1:0-3587 GCA_051986135.1 Terriglobales bacterium
CGATGAATTTGGGACGGTCGTCTGGATGGATTGTGTTCACAAACTGCTGATGGCTAAATCGCAGGGGCTCTGTGGCACCGAGGCTTTTGACGCGTTCCGGGGAGCGCACAACCGCATCTGTGGTGACATCCCACTCAAATGAGTACATCTTCCCTAATTCAGCCGCCAGACGAAACCGCTGTTCGCTGTCGCGCAGTGTCTCTTCCACCCTTTTTTTCTCCGTAATGTCTTCCACCATTGCGATGACCAGTGGAGACGGAAGGCCGTTCAACAAAGAAATACTCAGACGTCCCCAGACCAAAGAGCCGTCTCGGCGGAAGAAACGCTTCTCTATTTGGTAGTGATCGATCAAGCCCTTTCGCAACTGCTCGAAAAGAGACCAGTCGTTTTTGGCATCTTCGGAAGGAGAAAATTCGACACAGTGTTTGCTACGCATTTCCTCTGCGCTGTATCCAAGCATCGTGCAAAGGGCCGGATTCACGAAAAGGGGACGTCCTTCCATATCTTCCATCGCAATCCCGATGGGACTCGCTTGGAGAGCATAATAAAAGAGATCGCTTTCGGGCCTATCCGCTTGTGCTTTTCCTGATTCCATTACGATTTCCGATCTTGGTGTAGCAGTTATTTCATGGGCACCGAGTTGTGAGCCGATTCGGGAGGAGCCATGATTTCGCCGGGCGATTATAGACCACAGAAGGTTAGTGACCGTATTTAACCAGCAACTCGAAAAAGTGGCACAAAAACATTCCTCAAGTTCCTTAAAGCATGTTGAAAACCTTATCTCGGAAAAGGAGGGAACCGCCGGCTCAGAATCACCGGACTCTGAACCACCGTCAGTTTCCGGTTTCGGTCCCGCCAAATGGGGGTCTTTCCTTCCTGCTCATCGTAGTCACCTCAGCAGTGATCGAGTTCCGCGCCCGAGTGATCGAACAAATTCTACAAAACTCTCTCTCGGGATCGTGTGGGGCATAGGATATCCACAAACTTTTCACAGGAATTGCACAGTTGTTGTTACGCGTATCTCGTGTGTGATTCGCGCATTAGCGCCGCCAATGGTTTCTAGTGCGTTTTTCCAGGCGTATTTCCACAACGTTTTCCACAGCATTTCCACAACAGCGAAATCATTGAAAATTAAACAGAATGGCGGAATAACCTAACTTGCATAAGTTTGCCGTCATCGATAGAGTACGCGCGGCAAGGAGAAAACAGTCCGATGGCAAGTGACAGGGCTGCCGCAATCGACTACATGAGCGACCTTCAGCAGGGCACTCACTGCTGTGACGTTGTTCGCAATCAATTCGCTATGGGGTTGCCCACGGAAACGTCCGAATCGGAGCAGTTGCAGCATGTGTCCGCTCTCGTTCTTCAACAGTACGATGAAGATCGGCGGTGGATCGCCGGCCAACTTCATGCGGTGACGGCACAAAACGTTGTCGCAATCCGCATTTACCTCGAGAGTTTGCGACAACGAGGCACGTGGCCCTCCGAAATCAAAGCCCTGCTGGCAAGTTGCCAATCGCTGTGCGAGCAAAGCCTGGAACAAATCCTCACTCTTTCGAACCTATTGCATCCTCCGATACTTGATGAGCTCGGTCTTGCTGCCTGTTTGGGCCAGTACATAGTTGACTTCAGGAAGAGAAGCGGAATGCATGTCGCTCTTGAAATACGGTCAGAGGTCGGGCGCCTGCCGCAGGAAATGGAGACTCATCTCTTTCGCGTTGCGCAGGAAAGACTGGCTAATATCTCTCGCCATTCCCGGAGCGTTAAAGCCATTGTTCGACTGGAAAGACAAGCAGATCAAGTGATCTTGCAAATCGAAGATTTCGGATTGGGCGTGCCCGCCGACGCCGAAGCTGGACTCGGAATACTTGCAATGCAGGAACGTCTAAAGAAGATTGGCGGGTGCCTTGAAATTCGGTCCACCAATCGAGGCACGATCTTCGCGGCCAACGTTCGAGTCTGATTCGTACTCCCTCGTAGGCAAGCTTATTAAACCCTGCTCAAGACAACGGCACGTCGGTTCCGCTTTCGATGGAGAACGCGGAGTCATTGCCACGCTCGAACAAGTTTTCACGGGCCTCAAGCTGACGCGCGAATGCAGGGGGCACTTCAGGGCGACAGTGCCCTCTGCTTTGAGGTTCCAACGTATACCGACTAGGCCGGCTGTCGACCTTTCTTATAAATTCGGCTCAATCGCGAGAGGTCGGAACTGCGACGCAAACTGCACCCCGGTCGTGTCCCATTGAATCTCGAGGAGGATATCGATGCGAAACGACGACCTTGATCGACTACTGTCGAGCAACTCTGAGATTGTCGAGATTTCTTTGACCAAGTAGTTGACCGTCTTTTGACGCTCGGCATTGTTGCCCAAGGGGTGTGACCGAGAACAACTGTCACACATACGTAAGCGCGGCCATGTTGATTACCGAAACATTACCCTATAGTTACGTCAGGTTTATGACTTCCACCACGCGCCAGCACTATGATCCGGGCCCCGATGAGAGTCTTGTCGATCAATCCGCCATTCCCGGAAAGCTACTGGGGCTTTAAACACGCGCTGAAATTTGAGCGGAAACGGTCGGCATATCCGCCGCTGGGATTACTGACCGTCTCGGCGCTCCTTCCGCGCGATTGGAAGCGGCAGCTCGTGGATTGCGAAGTGGATGAGTTGCACGCCGCGGACATTCAATGGGCCAATCTTGTCTTTGTTACCGGAATGCTGATCCAGAAGGACGCTCTGCACCATTTAGTGGATATGTGCAAAGCGCACGGCAAAATCGTAGCGCTGGGCGGTCCTTATGTACCAAGATGGTTTATTTGTGAAGGTTAGGTTACGGATCCACAAAAAACACAAAGAGTCGCAAGGCTGAGTATAAAATTGCGCGGACTGCTCGCCGCAAGAATGGCGAGCGCGTTCACAATCGTTGAGAGGCAACGATGCTGCAAGGTAATGAGTACGACCTGATTTGCATTGGCAGTGGACCGTCGGGCCAGCGGGCCGCGATTCAAGCCGCAAAGCTGGGAAAGAAAGCTGTCGTCATCGAAAAGCAAAAGTCCATCGGCGGCGTCTGTATCGAGACCGGCACGATTCCCTCCAAAACTTTTCGGGAGGCCGTTCAACGTTTGTACGCTCCCACGAACCTGGACGGCTCTGATGTCAATGTCTATGTTGCGCCGCTCCGTCCAACCATGAAGCAACTGATCGGGCAGGTCGGACGTGTCATGCAGCGCGAGATGCAGACCATCATCGACGCGCTGAGGCGAAACAACGTCGACCTCGTGCAGGGGCGTGCGTCGTTTGTCGACCCACACACCATACAGGTGGACACGCCGACGGGCCTCAGGAGGCTCACGGCCGACTACATTTTGATTGCAGTCGGCACCCGTCCGAGCAAGCCGCGGGGCGTGGAGCCGAACGGGCAGACCGTAATCACCTCCGACGACATTGTGACCTTGCAAGATCTCCCGCGAACCCTCGCGGTGGTTGGAGCCGGAGTCATCGGTATCGAATACGCTTCGATGTTCGCTGCCCTCGGCGTGCCGGTAACGGTCATCGATCAGCGTCCTCGTCCGCTAGAGTTTCTCGA
>JBPYDQ010001126.1:0-5026 GCA_051986135.1 Terriglobales bacterium
TAGAGATAGAGGTGACTAAGCCATTCGGAAGCCTCATACGCTTCGGGAGAATGAGGGTCCGTAAGGAGAACGGATAACAGCAGTCGTTCGGCTTGGCCCGGATCTTGGTTGAAAACGACGCCCATTGTTCCGCGATATAGCGGTCGCGCATCGCTCGTGCTCTGAACGCGGATGTAAAGATCCCTCCATTTGTGAGCGTCGTACAGACTCTTCAAGTCTGCCGCCTCTTGCGTGAAGCCTCTCGATAGGAAGGTGACAATAAACGTGAAAACAAAGATCAGCATGCGCAAGGACATGAGAACCCAGTTTACTCCGCAACAACGCACAAAATCGTCACTTTTTGATCCAGTAAGCGGCCTTGTCCGCGATCACCCAGCGAATTCCGCCGCGCGGCTCAGGAACATCGCCATTCCATCGCGGGATAACGTGAACATGAGCGTGGATGACGGTCTGCCCCGCCGCGAGGCCTTCGTTAAGACCGATGTTGAAACCATCGGGTCTTACAGCAGCGAGCAGGCGCATGCGAACGTCCGAAACTAACTCCCAAATCACGCTCTGCTCCGAGCGTCAGCCAGGTTATAGTAGGCCGTCTTTGTGGGCGTTCTGGCATTGCCCGGTAAGCAGCCAATTTGCGCCGCACTACTGATCATTGGCTTGGCCGATACCATCACGATACTGCTGAAATAAGTCCACCGTTTCGTCGTCGAACACCCCTCTGAAATTGATCTGCGCAAGGTCGAGCACCCCCAGTCCATCTATCTGGGTAGGAACGGCTTAGTGCACGCAGTCTGATAACCCAAATACACGGACGGAGACGCCCTGCGGAGATTGGGCGCCGAGCCGCCGGAAGCGGCACGACCACTCGGGAGAGTCAGCGGGCGATCGAGTCCGCGGCTCTCCCGATTTTCATTTTGGAAAGAATACCGTGCAGGAAACAAACATATCGCCGGTTGAAGCCGTTGCCAGCGAGATTAACGTCAACGGCTGCTCCCACTATGACGCTGTGCTCTTACGACAACAAGCTCACCCGAGAGGAACTGGCCAGGTAAAGACGCCAGCGGGCACAAGAACCCACAAACCCATGCCCCAGATTACCGTTGTCGAGAAGCTGATCGAAGCCCCGAGCTTCCGCCGACTTGGTGTGAGCGAGAGGAATACTCAATCTCAAAGATAGGATGCGCATGTTCGGTGTGATGGACCTCAGCTCCTGCTTCGATGGCCGCCGGTTTCATGCCGACTGCCCGATTATGCCGATGCCACCTTGGCAACCCGCGCAATCTCAGTATCGGCACTGAGTTCACTGATTTGTGCTGCAATTTTGTTCGGCATAATCCTCCGATCTTTGGCCTGGCACGAAAGCCAGGGAACGGAGGACATAAATGGTGGTGCAAACTGCTTTGCCGGAGAAACAGATTCAAGGTAATCCGTTGGAGTCGCATCTTCGGACTTTTGCTGCGTCGCTGATGGCTCGCGGCTATCGCAAGAAGACGATTCAGGATAAGTTGTACTTGCTCGCCACGCTCGGGTGGTGGTTCGGACGAAACAAGCTCGCAATTTCGCAGCTTGATGAGAGCCTCGTATCCGGTTTTGTCAAACAGAAGGGGCGAGTTCACGCCCTCGACCTGCCAACTCTGCGTCAGTTCATTGATCACCTGCGAAAATGCGAGGTCATCCCTCATCGCAAGGTGGTCCCTGATCGATCACCTTTAGCGGACATCTTGCGTGCATACGAGCAATATCTGCGCCAAGAGCGAGGGCTCGTTCCTCGCACCATACGTGACCACCTGTTTTATGTTCAGAAGTTTCTTGTGCAGCGGTTCGGAAAGAAACCGCTTGTTCTTAAGGAGATACAAGTCCCCGATATTTCCGATTTTATCGTGCGGCATTGTCGGGGCCTCAGCATTGGTAGAGCCCGATGGGTGCCGACAGCCTTGCGGTCTTTCTTCCGATTTCTGTTTCAGAAGGGGAGCCTCAGCAGCGACTTGGCAGCGTCGGTATTAGGGGTGGCGCATTGGGAACAGGCCACAGTGCCCAAATACATAAGTTCGGAGGAAGTCCAGCGTGTGCTGAAGGCCTGTGATTGTCGAACCCCTATTGGCCGCCGTGATTACGCGATCCTTCTTCTCCTTGCTCGTCTTGGGCTACGTGCCGGCGAGGTCGTTGCTCTGCAACTTGAGGACATTGACTGGAGAAGTGGTGAAATCCTGGTTCGCGGCAAGGGGCTACGTCATGATCGGATGCCTTTACCTAACGATGTGGGGGAAGCTCTAGCGTCGTACCTGCGCCAAGGTCGCCCTCGGTGCCAAACACGCAGGGTGTTCGTGTGCATGAAAGCGCCATATCGTGGGCTCGCTACTGTGGGAACGTTGCCGACGATCGTTCGTTACGCAATCGAGCGCGCAAACCTAAATCCACCCTCTAAGGGTGCTCACTTGCTTCGTCACAGTCTGGCAACTTCCATGCTTCGCTCCGGGGCGACGATGGGGGAGATTGGGGAGGTGCTTCGACACCGAGACTCGAATACAACCGCAATCTACGCCAAAGTCGACTTCAACAGCCTGCGTTCCCTGGCACAGGCCTGGCCGATAGGGGGTGCGCAGTGACACCCCTGAAACAGGCACTGAAAGACTACATCGATGTCCGCCGTAGTCTCGGATTCCAACTTCGACACCCCGCGAGTTTGTTACGGAAATTTGTCGAGTTCCTCCACGCCGCAGGTAGCCCATACATCACCACGAGCCTGGCGATTCGCTGGGCCACACAACCCAGTAATGCTGAACCTGCCACCTGGGCTCGCCGTCTAGGAATGGTTCGACAGTTCGCTATCTGGTACAGCGCCATTGAACCTCACACGGAGATTCCTTCATCGAGTCTTCTGCCCTCTCGCCGGCGGCGTAAACCTCCTTACATTTATAGCGACGAGGAGGTCGCAAAAATCCTCAGTCGAACTCAACAACTCCAATCGTCCAAGGGGTTCCGTGCTCGCACATTTACAACTCTCTTCGGCCTCATGGTAGCGACCGGAATGCGAGTGAATGAAGTCGTTGGGTTGGATCGATCCGACGTCGATCTCGATGGGAGCGTTCTTCACATCCGGAAGACGAAGTTCAGAAAATCCCGCTATGTGCCGATTCACGCCACTACCGCAGCTGCGCTAAGACAGTACGCTAGAGTCCGAGACCGTCTGTTCTGCGCACCACCCACTCCGGCGTTCTTCATCTCCGAACATGGGAGACGGATTCCCTCTCAAATGGCACATTACAACTTCGCGAAGGTGTCGCAGCGAATCGGCCTGCGCGTACCGGCCAAATATCACGGTCATGGTCCACGGCTGCACGATTTACGACACCGATTTGCTACGCGCACCTTGATCCAGTGGTATCGGGCTGGCCTCGATGTCGAACGAGAGCTCCCCAAACTGAGTACGTACCTGGGACATGTTCATGTGAGCGATACCTACTGGTATCTCGAAGCGGTGCCTGAACTCCTCCGGCTTGCCACTGAGCGGTTGAGCCCACGGGAGGTGCGCCCGTGACCGCTGCCAGCTTTCCCTCTCTCCTCCAATCTTTCTTTACCGATCGCCTGCTTCGTCAACGGGCAGCAAGCCCGCACACGATTGCGGGATATCGCGATTGCTTTCGCCTGCTTCTGCAGTTCGCTAAAGAAAGACTTGGCAAGATGCCCTCTCGACTCCAGATCGAAGATCTGGACGCACCATTCATCGGTCTCTTCTTGGACCATCTGGAGCGCACACGCAAGAACAGCGCTCGCACTCGGAATGCCCGTCTGGCAGCCATCCACTCTTTCTTCCGCTACATAGCATTGGAGGAACCCGCACATGCCCTCCACTGCCACCGAATCCTGGCGGTACCCAGCAAGCGCTATGAACGACGACCAATCGAGTTTCTAACTCGAGAAGAGATCAATGCCTTGCTCGCCATTCCTGATCCTTCCACCTGGATCGGGCGCCGGGACAAAACCATGCTTCTGCTAGCGGTTCAAACTGGTTTACGCGTTTCCGAGCTGATAAGGCTGGACTGCCAGGATGTCGTACTGGGAACCGGAGCTCATGTGCGCTGCCTGGGGAAAGGTCGAAAACAGCGGTATACGCCACTTCGTTCAGACGCGGCAAGGATGCTGGACGTTTGGTTACGCCAGCGGAAGGGGCATCCCGAAGATCCAGCGTTTCCAAGTATCCGTGGCGGTAGGCTGAGCCGCGACGCGGTCGAGCATCTCATCACCAAATACGCCAATCGTGCCGCACAGACTTGTCCATCACTCAAACGGAAAATCGTTTCTCCACATGTACTGAGGCATAGCAATGCCATGGATCTTCTTCAGCATGGCGTGGATCGATCCGTCATAGCGCTCTGGTTGGGGCACGAGTCCGTAGAAACAACAGGGATGTATCTGCACGCGGACATGCGATTAAAAGAGAAGGCACTTTCGCGTACTGAACCGCTAGGCACAAAGCTCGTGCGATACCGCCCAACCGACCAACTCCTCGCCTTTCTGGAAGGCCTTTGATTATGCCGATTCAAGACGCACCCCGCGCACCGCCCAGCAGCTGTATCCCCAGTAAGTCGGCATAATCGGGCAGTCGGCATGAAAACGGTTGGACTAAACCGCTGCGCGGTACGAGGTGGCGCACACAGGTCCGGCTGACCGGTTGATTGCTTGTTCGACTGTTCGACTCACATCCCTCCTTCGTATAACTCTTGCTTCCTCTGCACGTTCCTTTGCGAAACCATGGAACGGCTGCTTGCAGCACATTCCATCTTCGCAAAGGAGTTTCCATGACAACGCTTCGAGAACGCATGATCGAGGACATGCGAATCCGCAATCTGGCTCCCAACACGCAAATTTCCTACCTGCAACAGGTCTCGCTCTTCGCTCGCCACTTCGCCAAGTCGCCCAACGTTCTGGGCCGGGAGGAGATTCGTGCTTATCAGGTCTATCTCACCGAAGAGAAAAAGCTATCTCCTCGCTCCATCATCATTGCTGTCTCGGCTTTGCGTTTCCTGTA
>JBPYDQ010001127.1:0-2401 GCA_051986135.1 Terriglobales bacterium
GCTCGATTGCCATCGACAGCGCGCTGCATGTGTACGGTACCCCGTTTTTCATCCAAGCCCGTCTGCCGCTCACGAACGACAAGCGGAGTGCCAGCTTTGCTCGGCTGATGATCGCCCAAGATACCGGGTCGGCCATTGTCGGTCCGGCGCGCGCGGATATCTATTTTGGAGCCGGCGATCAAGCAGGCCAACTCGCTGGCCGCGTCCATCATTCCGGCAACTTCGTGATGCTGGTGCCTCGTGAACTTGACCCCGTCGCAACCGGAGCCCAGGTTCCCCTTCCGCCAGAAAAGCCGCCGGTTGCCACGCTGGTCAGCGCAAGAACTCCCGCGCCGAAATCGCACACTATTTGTAGCATCTTCGGCAGTCCTTGCGCGATTGCATGGCGTGCGGAAGAACTGAGGGCCGGATTGGAGCCGCAAATCACTGGAGCAGGGGTCGCGGACGCGACCGCCGCTTTCTCTTACGCTTCGCAGACAAACACCGAGTCCACATCAGCCATCTTGGTCGAACTTGTCGGCACAATGAGTGATGGAGCTGTGCCGTTCGGGGCTTCCGGTCATCGGGCCACGAGGGTTTTTGCATGCGGTGCACCGAGGTACCCAAATACCACCAGACGCATTGGAATGGGCTAAGGGTCGCGTTTCGCCTGGCAATTGATCCTGGCGCGGGTTGATCGAGCAATATCGAGTGTCTCTCGGAGCACGTTGTGGGCTGGGTGGCAAACAAGGTGCACGTGAGCTGGAGCGCGAAGAGCGGACAATTACCCCGTCTTAAGCCGCAGGAGACAGCAACAGATCCATCGTCGGGACCGATCCGGTGACGGGCGAATGGTGCTGTGGCGATGGCGATTGACATGTGGTCGACTACGTCCGCGAGCGAGAAGACTCGGATTTCGAGTTTATTGAGGCGGAGCGCGCTATACCGCTGTTGCCAGACGGTCGCATCCACCGCTGTGTCGAACACGGCTACGTTGATGATGGAATCTATTCACGATGCTTTATCATACCGCCGTTGATTATGTGAAGCCCACGCACCCAATGCATTAATTTAGTCATAGAGAAACGGTAGATTGGCGCTGGCTGTGGGGCTTTCCCCGATAGGGAGTTCCGGAGATGTGTGACTACAGCCTGCACAATGTTAAATCGCGGTCTGCAAAAGTTGGCGACAAGCTTGTGACGCGCGATTTTCACACCGGCACGCAGGGGTTCGCGGCGCCCGAAGATTTGAATGTTGCGGTCTGTGTCTTGCCTGGCACAGAGCTGGCCTTCGCAGCCAAGGTCACGTGCATACCGACTGGTCTGTTACCTTGGCGCCAGAAAGTAGTAAATCACACGACAGCGATTTTTCGGCAGATCAACAAAGAGAAGGCAGCAGCGCATCACGACGCACTTGAATTTCCGGACGGGCAGATCGCTCTGTTGACCTACCTGTGCGAAGGACAGCAGGCCACGGTTCTTCAGTTACCCGCGGAGCCAAAGACAGCCACTGAATCGGAGGCTCAGCGACGGGTGGCTTACGCCGGTTGAACGCTGGCCGGGGCCAGCACCGTCATGGTGGGCCGCTGAACTAGGCGGCCTACTCACTTTGTTGTTCGGCGGAAATTCACACGCGAATCGAGGGACACTCCCAGGCTGAATGCGTTTTGCCGGGTGGCCCCTTCAGTTCGCCTCAACGTTCGGGCAATGCTTGCCGCCTAAGTTTTCTTTCTCGCGGCGGTTTTTATGGAGCCTGCCATTGTGAAAGAGGGGGAACGTTTGTAACGGACGGGGCCAACAAAGAAAACCGCGTGACCTATCCGCGGCAGATTTGCTCCAGCCCGCCTACCTCATGGTCACCTAGCAGCTTGGGTGAACCCGCAATGATAGCGCCTTTCTGGGGATCCCCGAACTAGGCGATGAAGTGGCTGAGCTTGGCAGCTAGATCACGTAGACCATGGCCGCAATCAGGAGGACGCTGCTTGCGAGCATCAGGATTTCGGCAACGTCGAAGCCGGGGAGAAATTGCATTCTACGCATGGGTACCCTCAATCAAGTACCCGACAACCCGCAGCATCCTACGATTGGAACTGCGGCTAAAATGTGAACTTGGAACCCAGGCGCCTGCCTGCTGCTCGTCAGTCGCATAGACGCGACAAGCAGGGTTCGGTATGGTATATGGTTTACTGTATACCGGCAGGCATCCCCGCTACGCCAGACCCGCCGCCGGTTTCAGCCCCGCCTCGTCCTTCCTCCCACGAGGGCGGGGTTATTTGCTCCGGGAGTTGGCTCATGACCAGTGGGAAGCTGCGCTGAAGTCATGCTGGCACGAAGAACGCAAAACTCTGAAAAGAACGCCCAAAGCCGGACTATCCGAGTGCACATTGGAGAACGGCTGAAGGCCTACTACGATGAGATGCAAC
>JBPYDQ010001128.1:0-3151 GCA_051986135.1 Terriglobales bacterium
GGATCGAGCGATCCCCGCATTGGCCAGGGAACTGAATGCCGGGCAGAGGATGTCGACCTGAACGAGTGAAAAGTGGCTGACCCACGCCGTGGTCAACCGTGCTTTCCTGGCCGTCGCCGTCTCCCGAACGAGAACGCGACATATCATTCCCAACCAGGAACAGCCACTTCGGAGAGTCGGCGACTTCTCAGTCATGTGGATTCGTAACCGTAGCGCCGTGACCCGAGGCCAACTCCAGTCGCCAAAGATGGCTTCATCGGAAGTAATGAACGAGGCGGTCGAGCGGTGCTGAGGTCGCGAATAACCCAATATAACCGTCAGGCCGGACCAGCACGAGCGCGCCGCCGTTGGCTACGACAGCGTGCGCGCTTTCATCTAAATGTTCCGCGCTACGCTTAGCACAACACCGGGCCGGTACTTCGGAGGCGCTTCATTACCATTCGGCCAAGTACCTTATTGCAGTCGCCGACCGTTTACGATCTTTTGGTTTGGCTCGATCACCAGTCTGGGATGAGCCGTACCCACGCCCAAACCGTCCTTTCCCAGCTTGGCAGTGGAATTGGACAGAGCGGCGTGTACACGCCTACTGTCCGGCCCCCCGCCCCGCCACGGCAGACAAAATCCACTCCTCCGCCGCTTGAATCACCGCGTCCGCGTCCTCCGCCGGTCGCGATTCGGGAGTAGGAATCGCCACGTCGGGATCGAGGCCGTCGGGATACAGGTGGCCCATCCGATCCGCCTCCACCGACGAGCACAGCAGCAGCATCGCTCCATCCGGCAGCGCAAAATTCTGATTGGCTGTGGAGAACTCGGCTGTGTGCTCGCCAAACGAGCGCGACCGAGGGCGTCCGGCAAATGAGATCGCGACCGCCTCTCCCGAGCTCGCCGTGCCCCGATCGAACAGGACCGCCAACCAGGGAAGGTTGGCGGGTGAAACGGACGGGCCGGGAGTCGGGGACTGGACCGATTCCGGAACTCCTGGTCGCGTGGAGACCGTCCCGTCTTTGAGGAACCAAGTAGATCCCCCGCCGCCCGGCGCGCGAAAAGACCCCAGATCGCCCTCCCCCAGAATGGCGGTGATTCCCGCCAGCATCGGCCACATGTTTCCCCCGCCATTGCCGCGCAAATCGACTAGCCATCCTTCGGGTTTCTGCGCCATCAGATCGGCAACTATGCCCTTGAGCTTCTTCGTGAATTCCTGAAAGTAAGGGACGTTCTTCTCCCATTCCGAATACTGGGCGGAGCAGTGCGGCACTACGACGTGCGCAAAGAGCTTCCCGTCCCGCCGGTCGATATGCCCCTCGATCTCGCGCGCCGCAAATGGCGATCGCCCCCGGGAGGCGCGCGGCGTGCCTCGCATTTTGGCCAACTCGACCCCCATCTGCCTCTGAATCGCCTGCTTCCGGTCTTTATCGAGACTGTCGGGAAGCATGAGAAAACTGTGATGCTCTTTCAACTCGCCGATGGCGTGGGCGATGGCAACATAGGTGTCCGTCGTGGTTTGGGCGTTGCCCGCCAACACAAATGTCTCGGTGCGCACGCGCTTCCAATCGATGGAGTCGCGGTTGAGTGCGCTCTTCTCCATGGTGTCGAGAACGCCGGTCAGATAGCTCCGGGCGGATTCAGACATCTCCCCGGCGTTTGCCTGCGCGTGGGACCAGGGGGCGCCGGCAGTTAGAACGACGGCCGCAAGCAGCGTGAAACGTCGGCACATAGCACTTAAGAGACGATCATATCCCACTAAGGTCACGAGGCCCCTCCTGCCGCACGTTCTTGCTGCTCCGGCCGGAAAACGCGCCACTCGAAAACAATTGCATGGGAGAACGGCAATCAGGTTTCGAGTGGTGTGAGAACGACTCCCGTGGCATGCATTTTCCGATAACGGCTGTGAAACTCTAGCACTTTATCGGAAGTGACGCGGCAAGATGCACTCCGGGTATCACCGAGCCCGATCGGCGCGTCACTTTCGATAAAGCCGTTTGAAGTGGGCCGCTGGCGTTTGCGGCGGACGCAGCTGGTATGTGCTTTGATTGGTGTTTTTGGTACTTCTGTACTGCCCTTCTAGGGAAATCCCACCATGCCGGTGGCGAGGTCCTGCGCAGCACGGAGATGATCCTACACCCTGCAGCCGCTGCAAAGCAAGGCGGTTTCAGCTAGCTTATAACCCTGACCCTTTACGCACGCGTAGCGTCCGCCGCGCTAGCGGCTCCAGTTGTGTGCTGGGCATGCTCAGCAGTTTAGAGGTGAAAGTCCTCCGCCCAACCTGATGGAGGTGAAGGGCTAGTGAAGCGCAAGGGCTACCATCGCGAGGTGGGGTCTAAAGGAAGCGTGGAGCAAACGTGCGAGTCGATGGACAAAAATCGGATACAAGGCGCCAGCGCCGGACGAGCGGCCAACTTACCGCGAAGTCCATATCCATCAAGGACGCGAAGCGTAGATTCGGCGGCTGTGCACGGAAGGCGGCTGAGCTTACCCCAGGAGATCTGCTTTGTGTCGCCGCGGCGACTGAGGCCGTCGAGAGGCGGTCTGACCGCAGAGCAGAAGTCAGCAGAGGGCGTAGTAGGCCCATGACGTCGGCAAAGCTACTGAGGCACTCCGAGGCCGAAAGGCGGAGAAACGGATAGGCGGAGCCGGAAACGAGGGGCTGAAGGCCTGAACGAGAAGAGAGGCAAGTAGGACATGAATCTCGAGAGCGACAAGCGACAGAGGGCCCAATCAGAGCTGGACCTCTCGCCCAGGGGTGAAGCCCGGAAGGCGGGACGGCAAGAAGTCGAATCGCGTTCGGTGACACATGAGCCCGAAAGCCCCACCAACACGCGTCGAATCATGGAAGAAATATGTGAGCGTGAAAACCTGAGGGAAGCGTTGCAACGAGTGAAAGACAACAAGGGCAGCGCCGGCGTCGATGGCATGACCATTGGCAACCTAAGCGCTTATCTGAAGGAGCACTGGCTAGTCATTCGGGAACAACTACTGAACGGAACCTACAAGCCGAAACCGGTGAGACGGGTTGAAATACCGAAGCCGGATGGAGGAGGGGTTCGCAAGCTCGGCATTCCGACACACCTGGCATAATGCACCTCACTCAGTTTGCGTTGGGGGTGACCCGACGTAGATGACCCGAATTTGCGACCCACTCTCGCAAACGTCG
>JBPYDQ010001129.1:0-3244 GCA_051986135.1 Terriglobales bacterium
ACATTCGCAACCATCAGCATATAAGGACTGTCCACATCGAGATCGAACCATTCCGAGAGGTATTCCCTCAACACCGAAGGCGCAAACGGCCGAAATGATTCGCGATACTTTATCTTGAGGTTGAGAACAGACTGCATGCGAGGCGACCGAGCATCGGCGAGGATCGATCGTGCTCCCAAAGCTCGGGGACCAAACTCCATACGACCCTGGAACCATCCTAGGACAGATTCGTTGACGAGCGCATCGACGCAGGATGCAATCAGTTCAGAGTCGCTCACCACATCAAAATAAGCCCCGCAACGGGTCAGCCGCTGCTGGATCTCTTGCTGGTCAAATTGGGGGCCGAGGTACGCTCCACGCATGGAATCTTGCATCTTGCCGGTGTGGCGTTCCTGGCGGTTGAACAGGTAGTGGGCGGCCAGCGCAGCCCCTAGCGCGCCTCCCGCATCTCCCGATGCTGGCTGAACCCAAATTCTACGGAATCTTCCGTCTCGCAACACCTTCGCGTTCGCCACGCAATTGAGGGCTACCCCGCCGGCCAAACACAAGTCGTGCATCCCCGTTTCGGCGGAAAGTGAACGGGTTAGACGCAACACTGCTTCTTCCAAAACAACCTGGATCGACGCAGCCAGGTCCATATGCCGTTGCTCAACGAGTTCTTCAGGCTTCCGCGGCAGCCCTCCGAACAATTGGTGGAACGCATCGTTCGTCATGGTGCGACCCATGCAATAGTCGAAGTACTTCATGTTCAAGCGGAAGGATCCATCCGGCTTCAAATCGATTAGGTGTTCGAAAATGAGTTGCGCATATTGGGGATCGCCGTAAGGAGCCAAACCCATCAATTTATATTCGCCAGAGTTCACCTTGAACCCTGTGTAATAGGTCATCGCTGAGTACAGCAAGCCAAGGGAGTGCGGGAAGCGGATTTCCTTAGTGATTTCAATGTGACTGCCTCTGCCGACAGCAGCCGTCGTCGTAGCCCATTCGCCAACTCCATCCATGGTCAGGATTAGTGCTTGTTCAAACGGGGAGGGGTAGAACGCGCTTGCTGCGTGACTGAGGTGGTGTTCTGTGAAAAGCATCCGGCGGTCCCAGTCGAATGAGTGTCCGTAGGTTTCCAAACTCCTGCGGAGCTGGCGCTTCAGGAAAAGCTTTTCCCCAAACCAAAGGGGCAGGGCTTCCTGCAAGGCATCGAATCCCTTAGGAGAAAACTGAAGGCATGTCTCGAGCAGGCGATCGAACTTAAGCACTGGTTTATCGTAGAAGACAATGAAATCAATGTCTTCAAGTCGGGAACCAGACTCTGCCAAGCAGTAAGCCACGGCGTGCCTGGGAAAGCGCGCATCGTGCTTTTGCCTGGTAAAGCGCTCTTCCTGCGCCGCGGCGACAATATCGCCGTCCCGAATCAAGGCTGCGGCACTGTCGTGGTAGAACGCTGAAATCCCGAGAATCTTCATCTGCTGCGTTCTCAGTAAAGGGAGTAGATGAAAGGAGATCGCTCGCGACGCCGTATCGGCAGAAGCAACCAGCCGACACCGATCAGAAGTACAAAGCAGGGCAGCATCCAAAGTTTCTTGCTGGAAACCAAATAGGAGGTCAACTGAGACAATAGGAACATGCGGCGCTCCTGATCAATAAAGGTTCGCCATGCTGGAAGGCTTCGGTCCCGGCGGGCGCCGCTTTATCCAGTACGATGTTGCACCACGATCCAAACGGAGCTTTAGTGCATCGCGCCTGATCAGCCTTAGCCAAAAGGCCACCGGCGTAAAAAAACCGTACAACAGCAGCGCAACGAAAAGCTTGTAGAACAAGTCGGCGAGTAACCGCAGACCGCGGGTTGGGAAGCCGCTATTACGCCCCCTAGCGCAGCTTCTAGTCGAGGCCGATGTCATCGAAGTCCGCTTGAAATGAGAATATAATACACCGGCTCGAATGACATGGCAAAATAAAGCTCCGTTGATTTTGATTGTCTTGGCCTTTGTGGTTGCGCTGTTGGAGGTGGCAGTCAAGTTCCTGCAAAAAAGATACCGCGGAGTCATAACTGGCACACCACAAGCGTTGCGGGACCGCTTCGTAGCCTGGCGACTTAATCCCAATTACAGACGTATTGACATCCAACATAACCGTGGCGGATTCCGCAGAACTGGCGAAGTCTCAGTCACTAAGCCACCTGGCACCGTTCGTATATTTCTTCTCGGTGGGTCCGCAGTGTACGGAGCACAAGGCGCTTATCCCCACATCGAAAGCGGTTACTCTCACATCTACAACCATGAATTGATTGACGCAGCTCTCGAGCGAAAACTTAGGCAAGGTTATCCACAAGCCAACTGGGAGGTCATAAATTGCGCTAGCAGCGGGTATCGCCTGCATCAGCAACTCGCGCTGTTGCAGTCGCGTCTACTTCGCTACCATCCGGATTTCGTTTTGTTGATCGATGGGTATAACGACTTCATCCAGTTGTATAACAGTGCCCGGACTAGTCCGGAGATTGAATTCGACATCTATGAGAACACAGCCGGTCTGCAGGAGTTTGATGACCTGGCTAATCCAGGGTCTATCCGCTCCCTCATGACCTTTGGTGGAGCCTGGCTCCGAGCACACAGCGCCTTGGTGCGTGTGTTACAAGGAAGGATCTATGGAATGGTACGGAATCCGTGGCAGCGACGCGAGGCCCTTGCGGGACGCGTTGTGTCCAATCCACCGCTGCTTTCCGATCTGACTTCAGAAGAGCGGTTGTCGGCGGTGACGGCCCTGAGCAATGGACGATATTATGCTCATACGGTTCGACAGATTAACCGAATTCTGGCGTTAGACGGAATCAAGCCAATATTCTTTCTACAGCCGATCCTCATTCTTTCTGGAAAGCGGCCGACGGACTCCGAGTGTCGGTTAGTGCAATACGAAAGGGAGGTTGCAGGACCTCTCTATCACTATTTGTTCCGGCAAATGTACAACCAGTGGAACCGCGACCTGGCAGAGGCTTCTAGGTCAGATAGTTTTGAGTACATCAATCTGGAAGACGTGTTCGATGACTTCGAAGGTCAAGCCTTTACTGACTTTGCGCATCTCACTCCTGACGGCAACAGCGTCATCGCAGACCGCATCAAAGAGGCCTTGGGTAAATATACTGCGACCCTTGCACCTAGGGATTCGAACTACGGGCCTACTCCGTCCAGAAGCTTGTGACCGCCATCGTCTGACTTCCCCGCAACCCGCTCGGTCAATTGTTCCGATCCCAAGTCGG
>JBPYDQ010001130.1:0-2797 GCA_051986135.1 Terriglobales bacterium
TTCGGCTTCAACCAGCACGTAGCCCAGGATCATCGGTTTCTGTCTGATGCTGTACAGGGGCGTCTGTCTGATTCCATACAGAACCATCGAGGTGTACGGTTGCGCCTCAATGCCCAATATGGTGTCCGGTTGGCGCTCGAAGTGTGGCGTCCGCACAACGGTGGTCGCCGAGATGGCGGCGGGAGACTCCCGGAGCCGGTCAGCGTCGCATGTCCGAAGTGTGGTGACGTGCACATTATCGAGGCTGATAAGGCCATCTCCATAACCGCTGAAAGAGCCAGCCGTGCAGGATCCATTTCGAACTAGAACGTCAGTCTTTTGTCTGATGGATTCGGTCCGCTAGCGGAGGTCGTCCTTCATGCCCCAAACCCGACCAGCAGGGCCTTTCGATCATGTTCCTGCGTCTCGCCTCATTGACGTTGCCCATTCGGACGAACTGCTGTTTACGGATGATGAGTTCAACCATCTCAAGCAATGCTCCACATGTTTCCTGTTGTGGAAAGACTTAATCCGCGATCAGGATAGATAGCCGGAGTCCAAGCAAACCAGTAGTTATGCGCACTAGCCTTCGCGGAAGGTTGCCCCTGCTTTTCTAGGGCAATCACCCGACGCAAGAGGTACATGGGCAAATTCAGCGGAGGCTCCAATTTGCATGTCGCCCTGACACACGTGACAATGAAGAATCGTGACGCCGAGGGAACGACTATTACGACCTAGAGGACTTGCCGCTCGAAGACGTAGAGTATCCAGCAAATTTCGACAAGTAAAGGAAAGGACAGACGACAAGCCATGGCGCAAACCATCAAACGCGTACCTGGAATCCGCTACCCGCGCTGTCTGGATTGCAAAGCCGAGGTGATCTCGCGCAGCCAGTGGATCACCGAGCCTTGCCCTGCCACCGGTTCGACCGCCGGTCACAACCCCAAGCCGACTCCGGCCATGAATAGCTGGATCGACTACAGAGCCCTGGAGAACCTCAAACCCATGATGTCCGCGAATAATCCTAGAGCGCATTTCGGCATCCTCTCTGCCGAAATCCTGCACTCCAACGAACTTCTGCCGCTGATCCGCGACATGAGCCTGGATGAGCAGATTATCGTCGTCGGAAAGCTACGATCCCTGGAGGTCATCCTGCAGCAGCATCTCATGCATTTGGATCCGTGGCACCCGCACCACGACATCGTCACCACAGGCCGCGCGATACTAGAGACGGTGCGGGAGCCATTGAACGACGAGCTCCTGGACGCCAAGGAAGCCTCGCGCCGGTTGGGTTATTCCGTGCGCTGGTTGTACAAGAACGCCGATTCCCTACCATTTACGATTCGAGAAAAGACGGGCAGGCTGCGCTTCTCCAAGCACGGCCTTGACGAGTATCTCAGAAACTACAGGAAACCTGGCTGAGGGGCACAACACTGCATACAAATGCACAATTCGTACCCTGACAAAATGACATGCTGCACATCCATGGAGGACGTAAACCTAACAGCTAATGTTCGTTCATGCCGGCAGGCTGCGTTTAGCAAGCACGGACTTGAAGACTATTTAAGAAAACACCGGAAAACTTCTGAGCACAAAAGTGCACACAAATGCACGTTGCGTACCTTGTAAGACCCGTACAAAAAATGCCATGCTGCGGGTCCATGGGAGGACATAAACCTAACGGCTAAGGTTCGTTCATACCAAAACAACGATAACGAAAAATCCACGATCCTAGCACATAAGAAGGGGTTATGCCGCGGCGGATTTAAAGTTTATTTCGTTTCGTGAGACTTTAGCGATTCCGTCATGCTTTTTGGATTGAACAACTCGTCGCGGCCTTCAGGCTGCGGACAGTTCGGATTCTTAATCTTGACCCAGTACCGCGACGGCTCCTCGGTGGCCACACGTCTTATTCGAACAGCCCAGCCGTGTGCTTCTCGATGTGATGGCGCCGCCCGAGCATCCCGACCTTTCAACCATGAGCCATTTTTGTTGCCGGGCGTGGGGTCTCGGTGAGCGGTGATGACTACGCGATCGGAACCCGTCGCGTAGGACCTCACAGCGGTCGTTGGCTGAAACAGTTGACATAACCTTCCTAGTTGATAGGCTTGCAATGCTGTCCAGACGTCTGCAGTTCTATGGAACGCGAGCGCTCAAACCAGGGAGGAGATGAGTTCTTTCCAGCCCATGGACCATGTACCTGCTTCACTTGATGACGTCCTCATAACGGCCGAACTGGCGTGTCGCCCGGCGCGGGCCCCGGACTATGAAGCCGAGGGCCGGGCGCTTACCGCACTGGCTGAGGCGATGGCCGATTCGCCTCAGACGATCTTAGAGAAACTGGTGGAAACGGCGCTCAACTTGTGCCGTGCCGACTCGGCTGGAATCAGCATCTTGGAGCCGAGAGGCGCGGCAGGCGTATTCCGCTGGCACGCGATCGCTGGGCAGTTCGCATCGAACATTGGGGGCGAGATGCCTCGTGAGGCAAGTCCGTGCGGTACGGTGCTCGACCGCGATGCCTCACTCTTGTTCTCCTATCCGGAGCGGCACTTCGATTACGGTATGACGATCGCCCCGCCGATCGTCGAAGTGCTGCTGGTGCCATTTCACAGCGAAGGCAAGCCGGTCGGCACGCTGTGGCTAATCTCGCATACGCCATCCCGGAAGTTCGATACAGAAGACCAACGAGTTCTGACCAGCCTCTCGCATTTCGCGTCTATGGCATATCAGGTAAAGATGGCAGAGCTCATCGCCGTTAGAGCCAAGGAAGACGCGCGCCATATACTGGACACCGCTGCTATAGGACTGACGCGTTGCA
>JBPYDQ010001131.1:0-8197 GCA_051986135.1 Terriglobales bacterium
TCACCCAGGCGTTGATGGGCCGCTTGCCGCACATCGTGCGCATCGGCGAGAACACGCAAGGCGTTTTTTCCGACGTACTCGGTCGCCGGCTCCCTAATGGCTGGCGGTTCGGCCTGCCGAACGAGATATATCGCACTGCCGCTGGCACGATCTTCGATCTAGTGGGCATTCCACCCGATGTCGAAGTCCCTGTCTTCGCCGATGCCGACGTGGCCCCCGGGAAAGATCCGGCGATGGCCAAGGGGTTAGAGATACTCAACCAGCAAATGACCTCTCAATAGAGTCCTGCCAGTTGTTGAGAAAGGCAATAGGCGCTCAAGTTCACCGTTTGGGTTTCCGCGGCCACCAGTGACGAGCGTCAACGAGGATCGGTGCAACCATCCCGGCTACAGCTACGAGGAGAACAAGCGCGGTCATGAGGACACGACTCACCATCACCTTTTCCCGAGTCCAGGCCCGAATTTAGCACAGAATGCACAAGCATGCTGCTCACTGTCGCTATAGTCGATTTCGCTCAAAATCGCGGGCCGGGGGGCATTTTGCGCAATCGCGATGTTACGCCAACCGTTGTTTAATTTCCTCGCTGTAAACTCCCTTGTGCGTCAAACTGTAAGGTTCTACCTGGAAACTCCAATGGCGCGGAGAGAGAAACGCTTTTGTTTGCTGGTGTGGTGGATGGTTCTGCTCACTTCTGTCGCGTACGGCCAGCAGCGCAAGGCGGGTTCACAACCGGACCAATTCACTTTGCAGAGCAATGTGGATGTCATTCTCGTACCTGTGCTGGTTAGGAACCGTCAAGGGGCAGCCCTTGGAGACCTGACAGCAGCGGATTTTCAGGTGTTCGACAACAAAAAGCGGCGGGAAATTTCAGGGTTCATGGTTGCCACAAATGCCCGGTCCCGATCGACGCGTATCTCCGAAAAGAGTGGGGTGGGACCTTCACCCAGAAGCTCGCCTTGGCGTTTTGTCGTTTTCTTAGTCGATGACCTACACATCACATTTGGCGACCTCGCAGCGGTGCGAGAGGCCACGACACGAGTGCTATCGTCACTAGGCGAAGGTGAAATGGCAGCGATAGTTTCCCTTTCAGGTTTGGTCAACAGCGGCGTCACGGCAGACCATGCGATTTTATTGGATGCTCTCACCCGAATTCAGCCCCAAACCGCTTATCACAACACCGGAACTGAGTGCCCAGACCTCGATTACTATTGGGCGGAGTTGATTGTCAATGAACATAGGCCAGGCGCCCTGCACGCAGCGACTGATGAGGTCCTAAACTGCAATCCCAGTCTCACGATGCACGATATGGCGGAGCGTCTTGCTATGTCGGCTGCCGAGCGTGAGTTCGCGATGGGTGAACAGGACAATCGCGTGTCCTTTGCCTCCTTGAGAGAAGTAGTAAACAGGATTGCTGCTCTGCCCGGATTAAGCACACTGATCTTAGTGTCGCCGGGTTTCTTCACCCTCACGGCTCAAGCGAAGAACGAATTATCTCAAGTTATCGATACAGCAGCCGTGTCGAACGTCACCATAAACTCGCTCGATGCGCGAGGTGTCTATACGACAGAACTGAATGCAAGCGAACGGGGTGCGACTTCAACACACTCGAATCAACTGAAGTCAGAATACCGACGGGTGTCAATGCCGCTGGCAGAGGACGTCATGGCCGCATTGGCCAATGGGACTGGCGGCACCTATGTCCACAACACCAATGATTTGGAAAGCGGGCTGAAAGACCTCACGTCGCCACCGGAATACTTGTACTTGCTGGAGTTTCACGCGAAGAATTTAAAGCGCAACGGCAGCTACCACAGTCTGAAAGTTACGGTAGCGAGAGATGGCGTTCGAATCTATGCACGCCAAGGCTACTTTGCTGCAAAACTGTCAAAGCCGAATAGCCGCTAAGTTCCCGGACCCGAATGGTTCATAATCGCGGCTACCGTTGAAAACGCGATAGCGCTCAAGTTCCCGAATCGCGGGGGAATTTAAGTGCAATAGCGGTTTAACATCAACTGCGGCGCGACCAGCCGGAAGACTAAGACAAGCCCAGCCGGACTCCCTCCGTCAAAATCGGAGTAAACTTAATTCCTCCTTGCCCACTGGAGTGTTGCTCATGCGCCTATTATCGTTCTCTGCTGCTTTTGTGGTTGCGTCGTCTCTCGGAGTCCACGCTCAAACCGCCGTCAGTGGCCACGCAGACGGGCGAATTACGGGAACCGTTTTAGGCCAAGCTGGACAGCCAATTGCTGGAGCTTACGTGATGGCGGTAGAAAGTCTGCACCAGAGTTTAGATAACCCTCCATCAGCCAAATCAGATTCAACGGGAGAGTTTCAAATTTCTGGCTTGCCATTGCACAACTATCACGTTTACGCCTCGAAACCACAAGAGGGCTATCCCGACGCAGACCCTGCTTATGACGAAGAAAATCAATCCGCCATCGCACTCTCACCTGATCAACCCTCGGCTAGTATTGTCATATCGATTCGCAAGGCGGGAATTGTCAGACTAGATGTTACAGATAAAGCAACGGGGAAGTCGGTGAGGGGACGGTACAAACTCTCAGTGCCGAGAAGATGGGAGACACAGGGAGAAATCTTGAATCCATTACTAATTCATCCTTCGACTGATGTAATACTCGAAGTCTCCGCGAAGGGATACAAAACATGGTTTTATTCCGATGCTTCCAATGCGTCGCAACCGTTGCCACTGCGGCTGGCATCAGGCGAGCAAAAATTCCTGAAAGTCGAGTTGGAGCCTGAGGAGAGAAACGGCACACCCTAGTCGACCTTTGATGCTAACAAACTGCTCTCACATACTCCCCTGACCGTGGATATTGCGGATGTGACGCCAACAGAAGGCCAGTACAATTCAGGCATGATCGACCTCGATGCTCCAATTGTGCCTGGCAGGTCAGCGGCAGGAGTTTTTGTTGGAACTGCCGTGAGTGAACTGCTCTCGACGGTTGGCGCGCACACGATAACGAAGCTATCCAGCGTGGAGAGGCATGATTTGGGGGTGGTCAAGGTCTGGCCCAAGGACGGAGTCATCACTCAAGTCGGCGTATATTCTGGATACCGTGGTATGGTGCAACCCGGCATCCGAGTAGGTTCAACGATTTCGGAAGTCGAGGAATCTTTCCGCTGTTCTGTCCAAGAAGACGAATCGGACAACCTTATTGTGCCGACCTCACCAGGCTGGTATTTTGAAACGGAAGAATGGAAGAGTCCGCAGATTGTGAGCAGCAACCGAAATGCCCGAAATGCCCGAAATGCCCGGATCGTGTCGATCTTTGTTTTCGCCAGCCCTTGATGAGTGTAACCGCGATATTTCGCCAATCACGCAGAACAGCACTCTTCTGCTGGTTGGGTCTCTGTTACAAGATCGTCATGGAAAGGGCTGTGACGACGTTTTCAGCCCACGTGTGTGGGTTGGGTTCCGCTACTTGTCTACTTGTCTTGCCAGCGACGGCATTAGCTTGGGGCGATTTGTTATCACGTTTCATATCAGTCTGCGCGTGGTGCTGGGTCTCATTGACGCGAACGATTACTTACCCGCATAGCCTGGGGATCGGCGAGTTCTCCAGACGTTCCTTAGGGTACGGTGAAGGCCCCACCCGTCTGGACGGACTGCACCGAGGCGGGCGAACTTAGAAACTCGGCTCCCGATTGCTGCAGCGGATTGAATTGCAGAGGCGTGCCTGCGGTGGAGTAAAGGCTCCAAAATTCCAGCCCGCCGCTGGGCGGAGCGGGGGCAAACCCGGCGAGCGAGGAAAGGTCGGGCACCGTAAAGGTGTTGTTCGAGCCCAGCCATGTCTGCGTGACATAGGTATAGGTGTTGTAGACCGTGGATTGCGTCTGGAACTGAGTCCATGACGAATTGACCACAGTTCCTGCAACCGTGAAGGCGCCGGCAGACGCATTGAATTTCGGAAAAGCGGCAGCCATCGGCGGGGTAACCGAACTTGCAGGCGAAGGTAGCGCCGCCGTCACCGCGATTGCAGCGTTGGAAGATACCAGCGCAGTCAGTGATTCAGACGGAGCAGTAAGGTTTGCGCCCGCTTGGATAAGGTAGAAATCTCCTATTTGGCTTTGGCTGCTGGGGACCGTGGGGTAGGTCGATTGCGGGACTCCAGTAGTTTGTGACACGGGAAGAATCGCCGACAAGCCGCCAGACGTTTGGTATGTGGTTTCAAAACCGCTGGCACTGGCACCGGAAGGCACGTTTGTTATGCTGGCTGGCGCAGAGCCTAGCTCGTCTGCCGCTGTCATTGGCGGAAACGTGATAACGGTGGAACTGGTTACATTGACCCCGCGTTGAATTTGAATAGCGAGAGCGGCGTTGTTGCCCATGGCCACCAGCGCAACGTCAAACTTCCCGGTCGGAACGCCGAGAAGACCCTGTACTCCGGATGTTCCGAACATTTGATCTCCCCAGTAGCCTTCATATAACAGCGTTGATGTGGCGCCGGGAATCGCGGAGACATCAAACGTCGCGCTTATGTTGCCGGACAGAGAGGGACACGCTAACGACAGAGAGGTCGTGTCCGTTGTCGTTGCTTGGATGATCGATTCGTTCGAATAGGCATTTACCGCAACGAAGGTAGGACATATATAGGCGAATCCGTAGGCATTGGTTTCCACGGGCAACGTGAACGAAACGCTGGAACCGGAAAGGGTGAGCTCCTGGAATCGGCCGGTTGTGCCAACCTGATATGCGACTGCGCTGGGCATCGTCGCGCCGGAAAACGAAGCGGTGACGGTAGTTCCCATCGCACCGGTGGTTCCCATCGCGCCGCCGCCGCACCCTGAAGCAAAAACGGTGGTAAGTACGACTGCAATTACGAATAAAGAGCAGGAGAAGGGAAATCTAGAATATCGGTCAAGACAGGAGGAAGGCGGAGCCATAAGCTATCCTTTCAGACCAGGTAAAACGAGGGAAAGCAGGAATGCAACCAGCGGACTCCTTGGCACCGGCTGAGGGTCGAACGACCTCTGCCGTGTCAACGGGCTCGCTCGGAGTCAGCGAAAGAAATGGAGCGTTATCCATGCTCACGAAAGCAAGTCTCACCGAGTCGGAAAACGACCAGCAGCTTACACTGAAGCGCGCAAGTTTTCCATGGCTTTTGTAACCAGGCGCTTACACTCAAATTTCGACTCCTTTCGCTTTCGTTCACATCTGGGGCATTCGTCAGTAGTCGGAAGAAAAGTGATATGGGGATTCTTCGCCAACTGACGATGGAAACCAGTTTCTTGCGCGTTGTGTTCAAGTGTAAGCTTGTTGCGCCATGTCAACACCTCCGAGGATGGTCGAACTGCTTTGCTGCAGTTGTGGAAACAGCCATTGGGAAATTGACCACGATTATCGCGGGATGTTTGGTCAAAAGGTTCGCTATTCCCAGCGAACGTACAACTGTCCACATTGTCAGTGCGAGGGTTCCGGTTACTTAGTCCTGCAGAAATCTCCCCGGATGTTTTTTCTTCAACCGCATTCCGTTTACCCGATGAGTCGCACCGACTTCGAGTACTGGACGGAGGTCTTCCGTCAGAACTTCCCGGGGCACCCGTATTTGAGCGATCTTAAGAAGTCGTGGTATGCCAATGGCGGCAACGGTTGGCTGCGAAGTCGCATTTCGCGACTCTTGCGAGAGCTGCTCAGGCAAGCCCGAATGAGAACCCACGCAGTCACTAGGGCGTTTTGAGCTTAAAGGGGATTTGGACGAAGCCGCTGGCGCGGCGGACGCTACCGCGTGTTCGAGGGGCGGCTGTTTTCGTGTAAGCAAGTTTTTTTCTGCGTCGAGTGGTAACATGCTGTGCCAAGACTTTCTTTGCAACGAAACGCGGCAGTCGGCATGGCTCAGGCGACAAAATGGCGAAACGGGCATTGAAAACCCATGCTATATATTTATAGCCCTCCGCATCCGCCGCAAAACGCCAGCGGCTTCGTCCAAATCTTCTTATCGCAAGTGCGCCGGCGGAAAACAGTCTGCTCGACCCGGCTGCGGCGCGCCGGCGTACTTGTCGATAAGATCCTAAGCACGGGCCGCCCCATGGGGGCGGTTGTATGAGCCAGGAACTCCGTCAGAGTCGCCGGTGGTTTCATTGGCCGTGCCGCACTAGAATCTGGGCACAACCTGCTCGGCAGCTAAGGCCGCAATATCGTTGGCGCGTTACTGCCCGTTCCTAAGATTTTTCGCCAGTTGGCTTTGCGGGGTAGTGCTCATAGGGTCGCGATGAATAAGCGATTGTGATATGCCAAGGAAACGACCTCCTTGATCAGTTTCGCTCCCTTGTCTCCATTCGTGAAAACTACCATCCCGGATTGGCGCTCAGGTAAAAAGAAGGCGAGAGTGTGGACGCCCCAATCGGCCCCACTGTGATCAATGATTGTCTCGCCATTGAGCGTCAAGACCTCCCAACCCAGACCCATGCCAGCGGTCCCCTTACAATCGGAGGGGAAACTGACTTTTGCTTCAGCACACAGCCGTTCCAGTTGCTCGGGGCTGGCCAGATTGCGAGTGCTCGTCAATTGCTCGGCTGCGATTTTGTCTGTGAGACCGTCCTTGTGCATGACGCTTGCGACAAAGCTCGCGTAATCCCTTATTGTTGTGCGTAACAGATCGGCGGCGCTCCAAGTGGATTGGGTCGCAGGTTGGACTTCGCCCTTTGGACCTTGCGCTACTGCAATGCGTCCCGCGAACCAGTCCCGCGGACTATATGCCGTTTCCTTCATTCCAATTGGAGCGAAAACATATCTCTGCGCAAGTTCCTCAAAGGGTTGGCCCATCTTCTTTTCTGCAAATCTAGCAACATAATCGTATCCCTCGCCGGAGTACCCGGTCCGGGTGCCGGGTTCCCATTGAAACCTCAAAACGTTGTTGGTCTGATAGCGCCAGTTGGTGAAGCCGGTTTGGTGAGACAGGCACAGCCGAGGGGTGAGCAGTTTTTGCCATGGATTATCTTTCACGTCAGGGTCGACCCAGTAGGCCGATATAGGCTCATCCAAGGACAACTTGCCAGCCGAAGCTAAACGTAAGATCACTTCCGCTGAGATAGGTTTTGTGAGCGATGCGACATTGAACAGCGTCTTCGCGCTAGCGGGCACGCCGGGGCTTTGTTCACCATAGACTGCTGTCCAAGCAAGCTTCCCATTGTCGATGTACGCGACAGCAACGCTTGGAACGTCATACTGTTTGAGCCATCCCGGAATTTTCTGGTCGAGTTGACGTTGAAGCTCTGAACTCGACATTCCTTGGGAAGGCGCCTGAGCAACCCCGGTGGAAATGCCCAATATCGTGATGAGTACAGATAACCAAAAGCGCATGCGGCTCCGTTCAAGTCTGCGGATTGATTTGTCGCCAAGATGTAGTACGGGTGGATTCTATTAAGAGTTCCGGCAAGTAGGTCGTTTCGCCAACGCCTTGACGCCTTGACGGTCGGCGACCATCTTGGTCTTTGATGGGTTTTTTGCCCGGATAATGAGCAATTCAGAAACGGACTGCTAACCAGGCGATTCACTCAAACCCCTGTTTAAAGCTGAGATGAGTGTAGTCGCGATGTTGCGCCAGGCAATCCCCGAGTCCTCGCGGATGAGCGCGGATGATCGTCTTTCCCTTGATCCGCTCGGTCGGATTTAAGGCGGCAACCCCATCGTCGAGGGTAGCCACGTAGCCGATGTTTGTCCGCAGCCGAACATCCCGAAGCCGCTGGACGAGTTCACTCAATTGGGCGCGATCGTGTACGACGACGAAGTCGATAGTCAGGCCGCCTGAGGGCCGCGCCTCGGTCGGGCCGGTGACGGTCACCAGCGTTCCTCCAGCGCGAATCAGGCCCGTAGACCGCTTCCCGATGTCGCCGCCGATAACATCGAAAACCAGATCGACTTCACCGACATCTTCCAGGGCGTCGTCATCGAGGTCGACGAACTCCTGTGCGCCGAAGTCGAGAGCCGTCTGACGGCCGCCACCGCGCCCGGTGCCGATGACGTACACTCCGGCCTCACGTGCGAGCTGGCTCGCTATCGAACCGACCACGCCGGCCGCACCGTGCACGAGGACGCTCTTCCCCGCGTGGAGGCGGCCGTGCTCGAACAGCCCCTGCCACGCGGTCAGGCCCGGCATCACGAGGGCCGCGCCCACCGTGAAGTCAACGTCGCCCGGCAGCGGTGTGAGGTTGCGTGCCTCGACGGCCACATACTCCG